>DASRZR010000124.1:0-3776 GCA_035686185.1 Spirochaetia bacterium
GCCATCGAGGTCACGGACCTCGTCCCGACGCCGCCGTCGGTGATGCGGTAGCCGCCCGCTCGGCGCTCGCTACCTGGCGTCCCGCCACGACCACTTCGGCTCGTACCCCAGAACGGCCCGGGCCCGGTCGATGGACAGGAGCGTCTCGTGCTCCCCGAGTGTCTTGCGGATCGGGACCTGGGGATAGACTTCCGCCATCAGCTCCCGGCTGGGCCGCTCCATCACCGTGTCCGCAGCGGCCAGCATGATGTGCACCGCGCCAGCCGTCGGCTTCTCCAGCGCCAGGCGCACGCCCTGCGCTACGTCCCGGGCGTCGATGTAGCCCCACAGGTTCCATTTGCGAAGGCGCGCGTCCTTCTGCCAACCGGCAAACGCCGCGTAGTCGTGCGGCTCCATGATGTTGGAGAACCTCAGGCCCACCACGGGGAGCCGGAACCGTCGGGCGAACTGGCGGGCCATCTCCTCCCCGAGCACCTTGGAAAGCGCGTAGCTGGACTCCGGGTACAGCGGGTGGTCCTCGTCGATCGGGGCGTACGCCGGTGACTCGGCCTCGAACGGCAGGCCGATGGTCGTCTCGCTGGAGGCCCACACGACCCTCTGCATCTTCAGGGAAGCGGCGGCGTGCAGCACGGCGAACTCGCTCAGGATGTTCGTCCGGAAGGTCACCTCCTCGGTGAACAGGCCGGGGGCCGGGATGGCGGCCATGTGCGCCACCGCGTCGAAGCCGGCCAGCGCCTCGAAGGCTTCCCCCGCGTTCGAGAGGTCCGCCCGAAGGAACGGGCACAGGCGCTCCGCCGGGGGCGCCATGTCCACGTTGAGCACCTCGTAGTCGTGCTCCAGGAGATCACGGACCACGGCGCGGCCGGCTTTGCCGCTTCCTCCCGTCACCACGATCTTCTTCATGCCGTCTCCTTGCCCATTGCGATCCTTTTTTCCACGAACAACCCGGCGAGCGCCGCACCCACCCAGGCCAGCACGGCGCAGATCAGCATCACCACGCGGAACGTATCAACGAACGCCTGTCGGATGGCCGCCTGCACCGCGGACGCGTTGTCCGCCGCTACCGAGGACGGCACCGTGGCGCCGCCCAGCCGGGAGGCCTCCGCGGAGAGCGCCGTCCGGGCTGCCCCGTCCAGCGGCAGCGGCGCGGTCCGCGACTGCAGCGCGTGGGCGAACAGGAACAGGGACAGCGCGCCGACAACCGCGATGGCGAGCACTCCGGCCACGCGGGACACCGCGTTGTTGATCCCGGACGCGGTCCCCGCGAGATGCGTGGCAACCGAGCTCATCACGGCGGTAGTGAGCGGCGCCACGGTGATGCCCATCCCGACGCCGAGCAGCACGATCCCCGGGAAGAACGTGAACCAGTAGCGGGAGGGGCCGTCGCTCAGGCCGCTGAAGGCCATGACCAGGAACGCGGCCCCCGCGATGGCCGGCCCGACCACGAGCGGAAGCCGCGGCCCTCCCCGGTCCACAAGGCCGCCGGCCCACCGGGACAGGGCGGTGAGGATCAGCGCGAATGGCGTGAACGCGAATCCTGCCAGCGTCATGCTGTAGCTCTGCGCCTGCACGAGGTTCAGGGAAAGGAAGAACGTGCCGGCGCTGAGCGCGCCGTACAGGCCAAAGGTCAGGAGGTTCACGCCGCTGAACGTGCGGGAGGAGAACAGCGCCAGCGGGATCATCGGATGCTGGCTGCGCGCCTCCACTGCCAGGAACGCCGCCAGGGCGGCCGCGCCCAGCACGAGGCTTCCCAGCACGCGCGGGTCGGAGAAGCCCCGGTCCGGCGCGGACAGAAGCCCGTACGTCGGCCCGGCCAGCCCGGCCGCAAGCAGCAGGGCGCCGAGGTAATCGATGCGCCGCGAGGAGGCCTCGTCCCGGCTCTCCGGGACCCTTGTCAGTAGCACGGCCAGGGACAGGATCCCCAGCGGAAGGTTGATGAGGAAGACCCCGCGCCACAGCCCGGAGCTTGCCAGGAAGCCTCCCAGCACCGGGCCGGCCACCGTGACGATCGTCGTGAACGCGGACCACGTGCCGATGGCCCGTCCCCGGCTTTCGCGGCCGAAAAACGAGGTGATGATGGCGAGGCTTCCCGGAATCATCAGGGATGCGCCGATGCCCTGCAGGAGGCGCGCCGCAATCAGGAACCCGATGGTGGGCGCCAGGCCGCAGGTAAGGGAGGCGACCATGAACAGGGCGATCCCCACCGCGAACACCTTGCGCCGGCCCAGGACGTCTCCCAGCGATCCGCCGATGGGGATCAGCGCGGCCAGCATGACCAGGTACGCGTTGACCACCCACAGGAGCTGCTCGCCGCTTGCCTGCAGCGCCGACTGCAGCGCCGGCAGCGCCACGTTCAGCGCCGATCCGTCGATGAACGCCATGCTGGAGGCCAGTATCGTTGCCGTGAGCACCCATGTACCGGTGCCGCGGGAGTCTTTCATGGTTGTTCTCCTTCCAACAGCGGGGGCGGCAGGCCGGCGAGGCGCTCGACGAGCGTCACGAACGGCCTGCCGCGGCAAACACGGAGTCGATGGTGAGGGCCAGCAGCGCCACGATGAGCGTGCCCTCCGTCAGGAACGCCGGGTTCTGGTTGACCAGGCCGGAGATGATAGGCGCGCCAAGGCCTCCGGCCCCAATGGTGGCGCCGATGGTGGCCGTGCCCACGTTCACGATCACGGATGTGCGCACGCCGGCGAGGATCACGGGCAGGGCCAGGGGCAGCTCCACCCGTTGAAGGACCTGGCGAGGTGTCATCCCCATCCCCCGGGCCGCTTCCACCGCATCCGCCGGCACGTCTGCCAGGCCCTCCAGCGTGTTTCGGACAATCGGCAGTACGCTGTAGAGGAACAGCGCCGCGATGGTCGGCTTCAGGCCGAACCCGAGCGCCGGGACGGACAGGGCAAGGACGGCTGCCGGCGGCAGTGTCTGCACGATGGCCGCGAGCCGCTCGACCACGGGGAGGAACGGACGACCTCGCGGCCGGGTGACGATCACGCCGGCGCCCACGCCGACTGCCACGGCCAGGAGGCTGGACACCGCCACCAGCAGGAGGTGCTCCCCCACGAGCCAGGCCGGATCCGCGCGCGGGTACAGCAGCGTACCGGTGGACGGGAACAGGGCCGCCAGCCCCCGCTGCCACACGTCCGTGCGCAGCGCGAGCACCGCGAGCACCGCTCCCAGGAGGCCCACGCCGGCCCAGCGCGCGGCGCGCGCGCGCCTCATGCCGCGCCTCCTGGCGCCGGCAATGATTTCTCGGAAACCGCCTGTACGTCCGGGAGGCTGATCTCCCCGAGCAGCCGGAACTGCGCGTCCACTACGGGGATCGTGCGCGCGCTCGTTCCCAGCATCCGGGAGAGCGCCTCCTTCAGGGATGCCTCCGGCACGACCGCCATCTCCCGGATGCCTTCCGTGGACACGCAGTCCTCGACCTGTTCCCGGCACCGGCCCGGAAGCTCCGTATCCAGGCTGCCGACCAGTTTCCCGTCGGCATCTACGACCCACAGGAACCGACGTGCCCGGGAGGCGGCCAGGAGAGCCGGGCCGTCATCGATGCGCGCGCTCACCGCCGGCTTCAGGTGGTCCCTCACGGGGAACCGGGCCAGCCGCTTCAGCGCCCGGTCGGCGCCGACGAACGCCGCCACGAAGGGATCCGCGGGGCGCTCCAGGATCCGCTCGGGGGTATCGTGCTGGACGAGGCGTCCCGACCTGACGATGGCGATGCGGTCCGCCAGGCGAATGGCCTCGTCCACGTCATGCGTGACGAAGAGCACCGTCTT
>DASRZR010000125.1:0-2517 GCA_035686185.1 Spirochaetia bacterium
CTACTACCACTACTGCCGCATGATCGACGACAAGTTCCAGACCATGGACCCGCTGTCCTTCGAGTCCACGAAGCTCGGCAGGAGGAGCGCGGAGTACTGCAGCCACATCATCGAGGCCGAGGTGACGGGGAACGTGTTCCGCCTGAACGGCAACATCCGCAACGACGGCTACATCACCAACCTGCCGGACGGCTGCTGCGTGGAGGTCCCGATCTACGTGGACCGCACGGGGCTTCACCCCACGCACATCGGCGCGCTGCCCAGCCCGCTCGCGGCGCTCAACATGACCAACGTGCTCGTGCAGGGGCTCTCCGTGGAGGCGGCGCTGAGCGGTGATCCCGAGCTGCTGGTGCAGGCGGTTGCGCTGGACCCGCTGACCGCGGCGGCGCTCACGCTGAAGGAAATCCGCGACATGACCTCGGAGATGCTGGAGGCGCAGCGGCCCTGGCTGCCGCAGTACGCGGGGAAGAAGGTGAAGCCGGTTGGCATCATCTCCGTGCCGAAGGACGTGAAGCGCCAGCCGGTGCCCACGGACCCGGCGCTGGCAATCGCCAACCGCTTCGGCAAGCTGGCGGAGGTAAAGGCATGAAAGGAAGCGCGGACATCATCCGCAAGGCCCGCGAGCTCGGCCTGGGTATCCCGGCATTCAACGTGGCGCACCTGCCCATGACGGAGCCCATCATCCGCGCCGTGCGGGACCAGGACTCCTTCGCCCTGGTGGAGGTCTCCCGCATCGACTGGCTGAAGTTCGGTGCGCAGAGCCCGGCCGCCGTCATCGCGGAGTACCGCAAGTTCGAGGACCCGGAGCACGTTCGGCTGCACCTGGACCACGTCCCCGTGGTGGACGAGGACAAGAAGAACGTGGACTGGCGGGCCGTCATCCAGGAAGCCCTTTCCCTGGGCTACCAGTCCGTCATGATCGACGCATCCCGGCTCTCCCTGGAGGAGAACATCCGGGTCACCCACGAGGTCGCGGCCATGGCCCACAAGGCCGGGGTGCCGGTGGAGTCGGAGCTGGGAGCGGTGCTCGGGCACGAGGCGGGTCCGCTGCCGCCCTACGAAGAGCTGTTCAAGTCCGGCAAGGGGTTCACCCGGCCGGAAGAGGCCGCGCGGTTCGTGAAGGAGTCCGGCTGTGACTGGCTGTCCGTGGCCATCGGCAACATCCACGGCGCGGTAGGGGAAGCCACCAAGGACCAGAAGAAGCTGGAGGCGCGCCTGGCGCTGGACCACCTGTCCAGGCTCGCCGAGGTCACGGGGATCCCGCTCGTGCTCCACGGGGGATCGGGAATCCGCCAGGCCGACATGCTGGCATCCATGAAGCGAGGGATTGCGAAGGTGAACGTGGGCACGGAGATCCGCCAGGCCTACGAGCAGGTCACCAGGGCCGGCGGCAGCGTGAAAGAGGCGCAGGACGCCACCTATGCCCGGACCGCATCCCTGATCAAGGACTGGTTCCAGCTCACGGGGATCCGCTCGAAGCTCATGGCATGACCCGCCGGGGGCCCTCCCCGGCGGGCGGCCCCCGTTTTCACGCCCTTAGGTAATCCCTCATCAGCGGCCACAGGGCACGGTACTTCTCGAAACGGTCGGCGTAGCGGGACTGCAGCGCGGGGTCCGGCTCGAAGCGCTCCCCCAGCGACACCATGGCGCGCACTCCTTCTTCCAGGGAGGCAAAGGCGCCGGTCCCGGCGGCCGCGAGGAGCGCCACGCCGAGGCACCCGGCTTCCGACACGCGCGTGCGCACCACGGGGCGGCCCAGGATGTCCGCCGACATCTGCAGCCACGCATCCGACCTGCTGCCCCCGCCCACGGCCCTCAGCTCGCGCAGCGCGATTCCGCACGCGGCGCTGCCGTCCACCACGGCCCTGTGGTAGAAGAGCACGCCTTCCATCACGCCCTTGAGGATGTCCCCGCGCGTGGTCTCCACTTTCAGGCCCGCGATGACGCCCGAGGAATCCGCGACGAACTCCGGCGGGCCGGTCACCGTGAAGTGCGGAAGCACGATCACGCTGGACGGCTCGTCCGGGATCTCGCGGATCAGCTCCGCGTAGATGTCCCGGCCTTCGCGCGCGGCGGCGTCCCGTTCCGCGCGCGCGAACGTGTCACGGTACCACTTCAGGAGCAGCCCGCCCTGGTTGAAGATGAAGCTCACGAACCTCCCGGGGGCGGCGTGATGCTCCGTGTTCAAGCCCAGGGGGATCATGCTTCGCGCGGGTTTGCGCCCCGTGAACACCGGCATGATGGTGAGGTAGCTGCCCATGCCGCTCATCCCGATGCCAGCCTCCGTCACTCCGCAGCCCACGCCGTTGGCGCACTGGTCGTGGCAGCCGGCCACGATGACCGTGCCGCGCGCGAGCCCCAGCTCGTCGGCGATCGAGCCCGAGACCGTGCCGATGCGCGTCCCCGCGGGCACCGGGTCGGGGAGCTTTGCCAGGTCGATGCCGGCGGCCTGCGCGATCTCCTGGGACCAGCGCCCGGAGTCCACGTGGAACAGCAGCGTGCGGTTGGCAAGCGAGT
>DASRZR010000126.1:0-9302 GCA_035686185.1 Spirochaetia bacterium
TGCAAGGCGGTCGTTTTCTCCCGGGACGGGCTGCCGCTTGCCTCCGCATACGACGAATACGACATGGTGAAGCCCCAGCCGGGCTGGCTGGAGCTCGATCCGGCCATCGTGTGGGCCCGAATCAAGGACACGATCCGCCGCGCGGTGGCGGACGCCGGAAAAGACCCCGTGAGCGCCCTCGCTGTCTCCTCCATGGGGGAGTCCATGGTACCGGTCTCCCGGGACCGTCGGATCCTGGGGAACTCGCTGCTGCTCATCGACCGCCGGGGGGAGGAATACCTCCCCTTGCTCTCGGATGGGATCGGCGCGGAGAGATTGTACCGGATCAACGGGAACATCCTCGGGATCCAGTTCAGTCTCCCCAAGCTCCTGTGGATCCGGGACCACACGCCGGAGGTCTACCGTGGCGCCTGGAAGTTCCTGCTGTGGAGCGGCTTCGTGAGCTTCATGCTCGGCGCCGACCCCGTGGTGGACTATTCCCTGGCCAACCGCACGCTGCTGTTCGACGTGGACGCGGGCGGCTGGTCATCGGAGGTCGCCGGCGTGGCCGGCATCGACCTGGACAAGCTTCCGCAGCCGGTGCCGGCGGGAACGCGCATCGGCAGCGTGTCCGGCCCGATCGCCGACGAGCTGGGCCTTGCGCGAGGGACCGCCATCGTGGCCGGGACGCACGACCAGTGCGCGAACGCCGTGGGCTGCGGCGTGACCGAGGCCGGCGTGGGAATGAGCGGCATGGGCACGTACCTCACGATCGTGCCCGTGTTCACGGGACGCAAACCCCCGGAGGCCATGATGAGGCTGGGCCTGAACACGGAGCACCACGCCGCGCCGGGCCGGTTCGTGAGCTTCATCTACAACCAGGGCGGGCTGCTGCTGAAATGGTACCGGGACACGTTCGCGCACGCGGACCGGCGGGCCGCCGAGCGGGAGGGACGGGACGTGTATCCCGAGCTGCTGGGCGAAATGCCGTCCGACCCGTCCACCGTGATCGTGCTGCCGCACTTCACCGTCACGGGGCCCCCCGAGTTCGTCACGGACTCTTCCGGGGTGATGGCCGGTCTCAAAGTGGAAACGACGCGGGGGGACATCCTCAAGGGAATCCTGGAGGGGGTCGTCTTCTACCACAAGGGCCTGGTGGACGCAAGCGCGGAGACCGGCATTGCCCTGCGCGAGCTGCGCGCGGTGGGAGGCGGCAGCCGTTCCGACGCCTGGCTGCAGATCTCGGCGGACATCCTGGGCCGCCCGGTGGTCCGCACCCGGGTGTCCGAGGCCGGCTGCCTCGGAGTGGCGCTGCTCGCCGCGGCCGGGACAGGTGCCTTCCGGTCCCTGGAGGAAGGGGTGGGCGCCATGGTGTCCCTGGGCGAGCGGTTTGAGCCGGACCCCGAGCGCCAGCGCCGCTACGAAGAGAGGTTCGAGAAGTACCGGGCGCTGTGGCCCCTGATGAAGGACTACCTCAGGACGTAAGGCGCGCCCGCACGCCGGAGAGCTGGAACCACTCCTTTATCAGGGACGAGGTCCGCGCGTAGGTCGCCTCCTGGGCCTCCGCCACGCTGCCCCCCGCCTTCAGCACCTGCTCGTACGCCTGGCGGATCTCCGTACCCACGTTCACCTTCACGATCCCGTGCTTCATGGAGGCCAGCATGTCGGACTGCCGGATCCCCGAACCGCCATGCAGCACGAGCGGCAGCCGGGTGACCTCCGCCAGCTTCTTCAGGTGATCCAGCGCAAGATGCGCCTCCACCTTCTTCTGGTCCTTGGTGGCCTCCCCCACCGCGCCGTGGATGTTCCCGATTGCCACGGACAGCCAGTCGCATCCCGATTCCCTGGCAAAACGGACCGCCTCGTCCTCCCGGGTGAAGCCGCGCCCGGTACGGAACAGCTCCTCGTAGGGCGGCAGCGGCCCCTTCTCGTGTCCCAGCACGGCGCCCAGCTCCGCTTCCACCGGCGCGCCGGTCCGGCGGGCAAGCTCGGCGACCTCCCGCGTCACCCTGATGTTCTCCTCCAGGGAGAGCCGGGAGGCGTCGATCATGACCGAATCGTAGCCAAGCTCCAGCGCCTCCGTGATGATGGCCCGGTAGTCCACCTTGTTCTGGTCCTCGTCCACGGCCGGGACGTGGTCCAGGTGCAGGCGCACGTGGCGCGGGTCCTCGTGGATGCGGTACTCGATCATCACCGCCTCGGGGCTTTCCGCTCCGAACTTCACCCAGTCGATCCGGGATACCTCCACCAGGGCAAAGGAGTCCTGGTCCCGGACGGCGCGGATGATGGGCTCCGTCATGGGCAGGTGAGCCACGTTGAAGGCCGGGATGCCCACGCCGAGCTCCCGGGCGCGCTGGATGATCTGTCGGACGCCGGGCTTCGATGCTCCGCTCATGCTTTCACCTCCGCGAGCTTGCCGAACCGATTCGCGATGGCCAGCGCCGGGTCCACCGGCACGGCCTGACGGACCACGCCGTCCGGGATGGACACCACGGACACCGGCTTCACCGAGTGTCCGGCGTACTGTGGCAGCCACTGGCGCTGCGCCTCCAGCATGTCGGAGGTCATGTCGCGGATCTCCTTCAGCGTCAGGGTTGCCGCCGTGAGCGGGTCCAGCGCCACCGCCTGCACGAGCAGCTCGGGGTCACCCGACAGGGCCGCCTCCACGGACAGCCCCTGCACGAGCACGTTCGTCATGTTCAGCGCCGCCAGCGGGCTGGGCAGGGCGCCGACGTGCGTGGGATGCAGGCCGGTGCGGTCCACGTAGATGGGCACCTCCACGCAGCAGCCGTTCGGCAGGTTCGTGATGTAGCCGTCGTTCCTGATGTTGCCGTTCAGGCGGAACACGTTCCCCGTCACCTCGGCCTCGATGATGTGGGAGCAGTACTCCGCGCTGCGCTTCCCGAGCTTCGTGCTCTCGATTGACAGCGGGTCCATCTTCTGGAACTTGTCGTCGATCATGCGGCAGTAGTGGTAGTAGGCGCCGGTCTCTCCGCCGAAGCCCGGCTCGTCGCAGTACAGCTCCAGGGCCTTCCTGTTCTTGCGGAAGTACGGCAGGTACTCCGACAGGTGGCCCGTGCTTTCCGTCATGAAGTAGCCGAAGTGGCGCATGACCTCGCCGCGCACCTTCTCGTTGGCGTAGAAGCCGGGTTTCTCGAAGTTCTCTTTCAGGGTCGGGTACAGGTCCCGGCCGTCCTTCTCCAGCCGCAGGAACCACGCCATGTGGTTGATCCCGGCCGCGACAAAATCGATCTCCTCTTTCTTGTGGCCGGTGTAGGAGGCGATGAGGTCCATGGTCGTCTGCACGCCGTGGCACAGGCCGATGAATCGCAGGCCCTCCACGGTGCCCAGCGCCCAGCAACACATCGCCATGGGATTGGCGTAGTTCAGGAGCAGCGCGTTCGGGCACAGGTCCCTCATCTCGGCGGCGATCTCCAGGAGCGCGGGGATGTGGCGCTGGGCCCGGAAGATGCCGCCGGGACCCATGGTGTCCGCGATGCAGTTGTCCACGCCGTATTTCATCGGGACTTCGTAGTCGACCTGGAACGCATCCACGCCGCCGACCTGGATCATGACGACCACGTAGTCGGCCCCCTTCAGGGCCTCCCGGCGGTCAGTGGTGGCGGTGACCGTGGCGCGCACGCCGTTGTCCTTGATCATGCGCTCCACGAAGCCCTTCATCTTGTCCAGCCGCTTGTGGGTGAGGGCCATGAGGCGGTACTCACTGCCGGCAAGCGCCGGAGTCCCGAGAAAGTCCTCCATGAGCGTCTTGCAGAACACGAGGCTCCCCGCCCCGATCATCGCGATCTTCGCCATGCCGATGCCTCCTGAAACGAATGCCGCCACACTAACGTTCCGGCGCCCGCCGGACAAGCCGGGGGCGCCCCGGCCGCCCCCCGGCTGCGTCTGGGCAGCCCGCCTGCCTTCGCGTATAATAATCATAATGTCATCACCTGCCCGCGCCGAGCCTATGGCCTCGGTCGATTCCGGTTGCTGCTCCGGCAGACGGCGCAGCCCATGATCGTCGAGAAGCTGAACCCCAACAGCAAGCTCCCCCTGTATCACCAGCTCTATGAGATCTTCCAGGGCAAGATACGGTCCGGGGACTGGAAGCCGGATGACGTGATCCCGCCGGAGTCGGACCTCATCGACGCCTACGGCGTGAGCCGCATCACGATCCGCAAGGTGCTGGACATGCTCGTGAAGGAAGGTCATATCCGGCGCGAACGGGGACGGGGAACGTTCGTCGCGCATCCGCGGCTGGAGCATGGCATGACGCGGATCGTCAGCTTCGCGGAAGACATGCGCCAGCGCGGGCTCTCCCCGAGCCTGCGGATCCTGTTCTCCGGCCTGGTGCCGGCGCCCTCGAACATCGCGGAGGCGCTCGGCGTGCCGGTGGGAGAGGAGCTGGCCCGGATCGACCGCCTGCGGCTGGCGGACGAGGTGCCGATGTGCGTGGAGGAGTCCTTTCTCGTTCACCGGTTCCTGCCGGGCATCCTGGGCCATGACCCGGCCCGACGGACGCTCCGGGAGGTGAAGCAGGCCGAGTACGGCATCCGCTGGTCCCGGGCCACGCAGACCATCCGGGCCATCGCCGCCCCGACCGAGACGGCACGCCTCCTCTCCATCCGTGTCGGTGACCCGCTTCTGTTCTTCGAACGGGTCACGCGGCAGCAGGAAGACGTGCCGGTGGAGTTCCTGCGCATCTACTACCGGGCCGACCGCTACGCGCTGCACAGCGAGCTGGTGGGCGGTGACGGCTGAAGGAGAGCGGCGCATGGACATCGTGACGCTGGGCGAGCTGATCCTGGACATGTTTGCCGCGGAGACCGGCACCGACTTCCAGACTGTCTCCGCGTTCATCCCCGTGGCCGGCGGCGCCCCGGCAAACGTGGCGGTGGCCGCGAGCAAGCTCGGGGCTCGCTCCGCATTCATCGGCAAGGTGGGAGAGGATGCCTTCGGGCGCCGCCTCGAGTCCGTGCTCAAGGGCTACGGAGTGGATACCCGGGCGATGAGGTTTGACCGGGCCCACCGCACCACGCTGAACTTCATGACGATACCGGATCCCAACCGCACCGAGATGCTGTTCTACCGCAACCCCGGCGCCGACATGCTGCTGGCCCCGGATGAGCTGGACAAGCGCCTGCTGGGGGAAACCGCCGTGTACCATTTCGGCTCGGTCAGCCTGGCGGTGGAGCCCTGCCGCAGCGCGGCGCGGGAAGGCGCGGCCTTCGCGCGGGAGCAGGGCGCGCTCGTCTCCTTCGACGTTAACTACCGGCCGGGCCTTTGGGAGAGCGAGGCCCAGGCCAGGGCGGAGATCCTCGCGGCGCTGCCGCGCGTGGACATCGTGAAGGTAAACGAGGCGGAGCTGAAGCTGCTGTCCGAGGTGGAAGACGGGCCGGCGGGGTGCGCCAGGATCGTGGAGAAGGGACCCTCGCTCTGTGTCGCCACCCTGGGCCCGCACGGCAGCGCCTGGGCCGGGCGCGGCAAGGGCGGGAGCTCGGGAACGGTCCCCGGGTTCCCCGTCGAGGTGGTGGAGGCAACCGGCTGCGGTGACGCGTTCATGGCGGCGCTGCTCGTTCACCTGCTGTCGCTGATCCCGCCCGGCTCGAAGAACCGACGGGCCGACCTGGAGGCGCTGTCACGCGCGCAGCTCACGGAAGCGTTGCGGTGGGGCAACGCCTCGGGCGCGCTCACGGCGCGGCAAAAGGGAGTGATGCCCGCGCTTCCGTTCGCGGCCGACGTGCGGCGCCTGCTGGAGAGCTGAAGCCCGCGGGGGCGGCTGCACCGGGCCGCGGGCGCCCGGCCGCTGCCGCGCGGCCCCTCGTCCCCGCCTACTTCCTGTCCGCGGCCAGGTCCATGAAGCGCTTCAGGATGGCCTGCGCGGGGTCCTGGGCAAGGTCGATGGCCTTCGTGCCGGCCGGAATGCTCACCGCGGGCCGGGCCGTGACGTTCTTCCCCGAAAACTGCGGCAGCCAGCGCCGCTGCGCCTCCAGCATCTCGGATGTCATCTCCCGGATCTCTTTCAGCGTGCACACCGCCGAGGTGAGCGGGTCCATGGCCACCGCCTGCACCAGCGCCTCGGTGTCACCGTTGATCCCCGCCTCCGCCGCCAGGAGCTGGACGTTGACGTTCGTCATGCACAGCGCCGCGCACTGCGTGGGAAGTCGGCCCACCCGGCAGGGATGGAGGCCGGTGTCATCGGCAAACGTGGGGACCTCCACGCAGGCATCCGACGGAAGGTTGTCGATGTACCCGTCGTTCCTGACGTTACCCATGAACTTGAACGGCCGGCCCGTGGCCACCGCCTCCATGATGTAAGAGCAGTATTCGACGGAGCGCGGCCCCAGCTTCGTGGATTCCCCGTCGAGCTGGTTCTTTCCTTCGTACTTCTTCGCCACCGTGGCGCACCAGGTGTAGTACGCGCCGCTTTCCCCGCCAAAGCCCGGCTCGTCGCAGTAGGTGTCCAGCGCCGCCTTGTTCTTTCGGAACCACGGGACGTACTCCGCCAGGTGCCCCGTGGTTTCCGTCATGAAGTAGCCGAAGTGCCGATACACCTCGCCGCGCACCTTCTCACTCTTGTAGATCTCGGGCCGCTCGATGGCCTTCGCAAACGACGGGTACAGGTCCTGCCCGTTTCTCGTGAGCGTGAGGAACCAGTCCATGTGGTTGATCCCGCCGCAGGTGTACTGGATCTCCTCCTTGGGAACGTCGATGAACTGCGCGATCTGCTCGATGGTCGTCTGCACGCCGTGGCACAGGCCGACGAAGGACACCGCGCTGGCCTTGCCGAGCGCCAGGCAGTTTCCCGCCATCGGGTTGGCGTACTGAAGCATGATCGCCCCGGGCTTCGACACCGCCTCCATGTCACGCGCGATGTCCAGCAGCACGGGGATGCTGCGCATGGCGCGAAAAATCCCGCCGGGCCCCATCGTGTCTCCCACGCACTGGTCCACCTTGTACTTCAGCGGGATCTTCCAGTCGATCTCGAACGCCTCGGTGCCGCCCACCTGGATCATGACCACCACGAAGTCCGCGTCCTTCAGCGCCTCGCGCCGGTCCAGCGTGGCCCACACGGAGCCCTTCACGCCGTTGTCCTTCAGCATCTGCTGCGCGAACTTCTCCATGGCCCGCAGCTTCGGCTCGGTGCGGCTCATCAGCGCGAACTCGCTTCCCGCCAGCGCCGGCGTGGCCATGATGTCCGCCATCAGCGTCTTGCAGAACACGACGCTTCCGGCGCCGATCATTGCGATCTTCCTGCTCATGGGTGTCTCCTCTTTGCTCCGCGATGAGAGCTCGTGCCGCCGGCCGGGCCGCCCGGGCCCTTTCCGGCGCGGCTTCCCGCCGTCAGGCGGCGGACCACATGCGGTGGATGAAACCGATACCCTCGGTGTACAGCACCTCGGGACTCTCGTACATGTCGCGCCAGATCTTCGTTGCCGCCGCGAACGCCGGCAGCACCCGGCCGAACGCCTCTATCGTGAGCCAGTTGTTGTAGCCGGCCGAGCGCAGCGCCTTGAAGATGCCGGCCCAGTTGTTGTGGCCGCGTCCCGGCACGCCGCGGTTGGTCTCCGAGATATGCACGGGGGTGATGATGTCGGCGTGACGGCAGATGCTCACCACCGGGTCGTCCTCCTCGATGTTCGCGTGGAACGTGTCGAACATCGCCCGGAAGTTCGGCATGTCCACGGCGGCCACGTGCTCGGCCACGCCGTCCATGGTCGTAAGGAAGTACGCCTCGAACCGGTTCAGGAACTCCACGGCCAGGGTGATGCCGGCCGCGCCGGCGTACTCGGCGCAGGCGCGCGCATGCTCGACGGCCCGCTTCTTCTCGTCCTCCGTGGGCCCGATGCCGGTGAACAGGCCCACCGGCTGGTAAAAGGGTCCGCAGAGCAGGTCCGCGCCGAGTGACTGCGTGCAGTCGATCACGCGCTTCATGAAGTCCAGGGCGTTGGCGCGCAGCTTGCGGTCCGGGCTGATCGGATTGTGAAGCGCATCCGGCATGTTCGTCACCACGTCGCAGGAGATGCCGTTGTCCGCCACCACGCGGCGGACCCTCTGGTAGTAGGACGGCTCCCCCTCCAGGATCGGGACCTCCACGCCGTCGTAGCCTGCCCGGGCAAGCTTCTCGATGAGCGGGAAATGCTCGTCCGTGACGTGGGACGTCCACAGGAGCAGGTTGAAGCCGGCCTTCATGGGATGCCTCCGGAGGTTCGAACGGTAGAGGTTTGATTATATAGGGCGGCGGCGATGCGAAGTCAAGGAAATGCCGGGCGCCGGAGGCCTAGGGAATATCCCGTGGCCGGCTAGGGTTGCGCGCGCGGCGCCCGGCGCGGCCGGGGCTACTCCTTCTCCACGCCGAAGCGGTGCTCCAGCGTCTCGTAGTAGTCGATCACCTGGCGCACCCACTTCCGCTTCGTCGGGTAGGGGTGGTAGTAGAACGAGCGTTTGAAGCCGTACGCGATGATGTCCTTGAGCTGGTCCGGCGCGATGTCGAAGTTCTCCAGCGCCAGCGTAAGCTCGCGGGAGACCGAGGTGTGCGAGACGAGGCGGTTGTCCGTGCAGAAGCTCACGGACAGCTTGTGCGCGAGCATCTGGCGGACGGAGTGCTCGGTGATGTTCTTCATGGCCGGGGAGGTCTGCAGGTTGCTCGTGAGGCACACCTCGATGGTGGTGCGGTTCTCCGCCAGGTAATCCACGAGCGCCTCGATGTAGGCGCGCTTGTCCTGCACCTTGCCGGAGTAGATCAGGTTCTCGTCGAACATGTGAAGGCCGTGCCCGATACGGTCCGCGTGCAGCTTCGCCACGGCCTGGAAGATGCTCTCCGGGCCATAGGCCTCCCCGGCATGAACGGTCTTCCTCATGAAGTTCTTGTGCACGTAGTCGTACGAGTCCTCATGCGCGCTGGCGGGGTAGCCGGATTCGCTTCCGGCCAGGTCGAAGCCGACGATCTGCACGTCCGTCTCCCGCCGGAGCTGCACGCCGGCCCGGGCGAGCTCGAGGCTCGCCGCCCGGATGATCTCCTGCTGGCCGGTGTGGGACAGGATCCGGCAGAGGTTCGCATAGTACGTGGAGGAGCTCTCGTCGAAGAAGCGCATGGCGCAGACGATGATGCCGTAGTCATGCGGCGGCTCTCCGGGGCCGAGGGAGCGGTTGGCATCCTCCCGGGCGCGTCGCAGGCCCCGGTCCACGGCCCGCATGACCGCGGCAAAGTCCAGCGAGGGGGACATGTGGAGCTGGGGCGCGAAGCGGCACTCGAAGTAGCGCACGCCTTCCGCCCAGTTGTCCTGGGCCAGCTCGTAGGCGGTGCGTTCCAGCCCCTC
>DASRZR010000127.1:0-6335 GCA_035686185.1 Spirochaetia bacterium
TGGGTGGCGCAGCAGTACCTGCCCTCCACGCTGCAAGGCAAGGTCTTCTACCAGCCGTCGGACACCGGGCGGGAAGCGGCAATCCGCGACCAGGTGCTGCGCCGCCGCGAGCTGCAGATCGCCACCGCCCTGGAGCCGCCGTCCCACGAGGTGCTCACCTTCTCCCCGCCGTCCGGCGCGAACGCGCGCTGGATCGAGCGCCTCTCTTCCGGCCGGAGCGCGGCGCTCTCCGCCATCCGCGAGCGCATCTTCGCGCCGCTCGCGATCCTGCGGCACAGCACCATCCTGGACGCGGACGCGCGCACGGGCCTGCTGCTCTGGGAGGCGCTGCGCCGCGCCCCGGAGGGAGGCGCGTGGGGCATCGTGGGTACGGAAGACGAGGCCGCGGTGCTGGAGCACCGGATGCGCGACCTCGAACACGCCGCGCGGCCCGTGATCCTGCGGCCCGGCAGGAGCCTGCTCGAGATCTGCCGGTCCATGATCGATGGCGATGACGAGATGCTGGCGACGGAAACCGGCATGGAGCCGGGGGTGAAGGTGGACTTCGTGGTTGGACGGGACCTGTTCACCCGCGTACCCGCGTCGGACCGCCCCGCGCTGGCGCGGCTGCTGCTGGCGCCGGTCGCCGCCGGCGGCGCGGTGTCACTCGCCCAGGTGGTGCCTGCCCGCGGGCAGCGGCTGTCGGCGCTGGCGGAAGTGGCGGACCAGGAGCTGGCCCGAAAGCTCCGGGAAGCCGAGGAGCGGGCCTACTCCGACCCTTCCAGCGCGCTCGTGGGCTGGCGGGAGAGCGACCTCGCGGAAGCATTCCGTTCCGCGGGTGCCCCCGAGGTCATGGTGGAAGTCCAGCGGTTTGAAGACGCGCGCCGGATCACCGAAGGCGAGCTGGACGCCTGGCTGTCCCCGGACGGCGCGTACGGCCGGGCACTGGCCGCCGCGCTCACCGCTCCCGAGATGGAAGAAGTGCGCCGGCGCCTTGGCGCCCGGCTCATAGGAAGGGAAACCTCCTGGACGAGCGTCGTGGCATTCCTCGTCGCCCGGAAGTGAGGGCGGCGCCGGACACGTGTGCGTCGGCGACGGACACGTGTGCGTCGGTCCCGGGCCCGTTGGCGGCCCAGATAACGATTTGTTTTTGACACGACCCGCCCGGTGACATAGCCTTCCCGAAAATCGTTCCATCAAGGAGGTCTACATGAAGCGGGGAGCTCTCAAGGGTGTGGTCATTGGGGTCGTGGTCGTCGCGCTGCTTGGCGTCAGCGTGGCGGTGTTCGCCCAGCAGGTGAGCCCCAAGCGCCACCCCAACCTCGCGGCCGCGCAGGATCTGGTCCAGCAGGCCATTGCCAAGATCACGGATGCCCAGCATTCCAACAACTACGACATGAAGGGGCACGCGGAAAAGGCAAAGGAACTCCTCAACCAGGCCTACAACGAGATCTGGCTGGCCGCCCAGGCGGCCAACGCGGCACAGTAGGCGGACGGGTCGTCCATGAGGCGCTCGTCCGTCCTGAAGGTGCTGGTGGGCTGCGCGGCCGCGCTCCTGTTCTTCGGCTGCGTGTCTACGCCCAACCACCCCAACCTGGTGGCCGCGCAGCAACTCTGTCAGCAGGCCATTGACAAGATCACCGCGGCCCAGCAGGCCAACAATTTCGACATGAAAGGGCACGCGGCGAAGGCAAAGCAGCTTCTTCAGCAAGCCATGAACGAGATCCAGCTCGCGGAGCGGGCCGCCGACAACCGGTAGCCAACGCGCAGGTGGCACCCGGCTGGGAACACCGGGCGGGTGCCGCCCTTCGATCGTCCTGCCGGTTCCCGGCGCCGGGTCCCCCATTCGGCCGACTATCGACCCCGGCCGCGCGTTGCCCCGGCCGAACTCTGCGTCTTCTCCGTCCTGCCCACTTCCTGCCTCTTCACGTCCCGGTCGCAGCTGCCCTCGATCCACTTCGACAGGCGCGCCCCGGCCGCGGCAAAGAAGCCCACGATGACGATCGCCCCCCGTGATGCCGTTGGGCGCTGACCGGTCGAAGGTGTCAGCGCGACAGGTAACCTTCCAGTCGCCGGCGGACGTCCGGCCAGTCCTCGAACGTAATGCTGAAGTACACCGAGTGGCGGATGCGGCCCTCGGAAGTGATGACGTGGCTGCGGAACGTCCCTTCCTCCCGGGCGCCGATTCGCAGCAGCGCCTGGCGCGAGCGCACGTTAAGCGAATCGGTCTTGAACTCCACGCGGAGGCAGCCGAAGGTCTCGAACGCGTGGCGGAGCATCAGGTACTTCGCCTCCGTGTTGACCGCGGTCCTCTGCCAGGGGACGCCGATCCACGTGGAGCCGATTTCGAGGTGCCGGTTGGCAGCGTCGATGCTCATGAAGCGCGTGCTGCCGACCACGGGCTGCCCGCCGTCGGCGGACTGGTGCACCGTGACGAAGGGGATAGCCGTCCCGGCGGCCCGCGCGGAGATTGCGGCGTTGATGTAATCCGCCATCTGGTCCCGCGTGGTCACGGGGTGCGGCATGAGCCGCATGACTTCGGGGTCCAGCCCCACGGCGCACAGCGCCTCCAGGTGAGAGGCCTGCAGCGGCTCCAGGCGGACCCGGGCTCCCTGCAGGACCGGATGGAGCTCGTCCGCCCGCGGACGGCTCTCCCGCGTGGTGAACCTCACCGCCCGTCCTTCTGAATCCGTCGCCGGCCATCCGCTTCCCGCCGGGCTTGCACTGCCGCCCATCGATCTGGAAGATAGTGCCCGGGAAAGGCTGCATGCAAGGATTGGCGGCCCTGGTCGAACACCTGGCGGACTCGTACGAAGAATCCGACGGCGAATGGAAACTGTCCCCGGAGCAGCTGGCGGCGCTCCTGGGCCTGGACCATGTCACGCTGTGGCGGACCGTCCACGGCGCGCGCGACCGCATAGGGTTCTCGGATGCCGTGGACGGATGGACGCAGGATACGGTCGGGGACCTCGTCACCGTGCTGGAGGCCCTCTACGGCGCGGAGGCGGAGCAGCAGCTCACGCGGGCCGGCTTCTTCCTTCCCTGGTCCCTCGGGATCGGACTGGCCGAGGAGTTCCTCTTTCGGTGCCGGCGCTACGCGGCGGCGCACGAGGTTGTCACCGACGAGCTCGAGGCCATGCTGCGTCACACCGGCAGCGTACGCAAGTCGGTGGCCATCTACCTCGAAACCCACGTGGACGTGGAGCCCTTGATCGACGAATGCGCGCAGTCCTTCCGCGTGCTCAACGGGCTGCCCCGTGAGGCGGCGATCACCGCGGCGAGGTGGCTGCGGCGGATGCTGGGTCGGCACCTGCTGGAGCGCCAGGCCCTGGTGGTGGGCCTCGTGGAGCGGCTTCGCATTGCCGCCGCGCAGCTGGGGTTCATGGACCCCGAGGAATGGTCCCGCGCGGAGGAAGCCCGGGGAGCGCGCGGCGGTGGAGCGAATGGCCGCGCCGAGGGCGGTTCGCCGGGCGGATCGCGCCGGGAGTCGCGCAGCGCATGGGCGTGGCGGGTCATGGGCTTCCCGGACCGGAAGTGCTCCGTGGATGCGCTTCGCGCTCGCTACCGAGAGCTCATGATGCGCCACCACCCGGACGCGGACCCCTCGGGGCTCGAACGCTGCAAGGACGTTAACGTGGCGTACTCGCTGCTCATCGCGGAGACCACGTCGAGCTGACCCCCGAACGCCGCGGCGCGCGCCGGTACGCCCGGTTGAAGCCGCCGGGTCGCGGGTGCTACCCTGTGCGCATGAGACGGACCCTTGCCCTCATCGCCATGCTTGCCGGCGTGATCCCGGCCTGGTCCCTTTCCTTTCCCACGCCCACGGCCAACCTGACGCGCTTCGAGGTGTCTTCCATCTCGCTGCGGGACGTGACATTCCTTTTCGAGCTGACCGTGAAGAACCCCTACCCCGTGCCGTTGTCCTTCAGCGGGATGAACCTCGCCTTCAAGGTGGAGGGCTCGCAGGTGTTCACGGCGCAGTCGCAGGGGGGATTCAGCGTTCCGGGCAACGGGACGAAGTCCAACACGTTCAACGTGACCATGTCCTATGACGCGATCATCAAGCTGGTGAAGGACTACACATCGAAGGACGTGCTCGACACGGTGATCGACGGCACGCTGGTGATCCCGCTGCCGCGCCTGCCCGGGCTCCCGGGCACGTACTCGTTCTCCTACTCCTTGAAGCAGAAGATCCCGGCCATCAAGCCGAAGGTCTCGGTGCTGGACTTCTCCGTGAGGCCGCCCTCGCGCGACCAGGTCCGCGACTCCCTGGTGAAGGCCGGCAGCACGGTGGATCCCGGCAAGGCACTGGGAGCGCTGCAGAACGTCCTGCAGGGCAGGAAGCCCGCGGCAGCGGTGATCGATCCGTCGGACATTGACGTGCCGGTCTCGGTCAGCTTCACCATCTCGCTTGCCAACGAGGCAAAGGCGCGCCTCTCGTTTCCCAAGCTGGGCTACGAGCTGTTCGTGAACGGGGACAAGCTGGTAGCCGGGGAGAGCACCAGCGTGACGGAGGAGGCGGGACGGTCGCTGATCACCGTGGTGAGCACGTTCAGCTCGAAAAGCCTGTCGAAAAACGTGCGAGAACTGTTCTCCAGCCGCAAGGGAGACTTCCGTCTTCGCGGCAGTGCCTCGGTGAAGCTCCCGGACGAGATCAGCAAGGACCCGCTTCCCCTGGCGTTCGACGAGGCCGGCAGCTTCTCGGTGAAGTAGCGTCAGGCCGAAGTCTGCGTGGGCCGTGCCATGCAGGGCTGCGCCGCGCCGGGCGCGCCATGGCTTCGGTTTGATTTCCTCCCGGCCCCATGTTATAACGGCGGGTAAGACGATCTCTTGCCGGAGTGACAGCATGAACTACAGACTTCTCGGCCGTACCGGAATGAAAGTCTCCGAGGTGAGCTTCGGAGCGTGGGCCATCGGCTCCTCGTGGGGGCCCGTGGATGACAAGGTCTCCTACGCCGCGTTGAACAAGGCCATCGACCTCGGCGTGAACTTCATCGATACCGCGGACGTCTATGGAAACGGCAGGAGCGAGAAGCTCATCGGCCGGCTGCTGCGGGAGCGCAAGGAGACCATCTACGTGGCCACCAAGGCGGGCCGAAAGCTCAACCCGCACGTGGCGGAGAAGTACACGCCCCAGGCCATCCGCAAGTTCGTGGAGGCCAGCCTGAAGAACCTCGGCGTGGAGACGCTGGACCTGCTGCAGCTGCACTGCCCGCCGACGGCCGTTTTCTACACCCCCGAGATGTTCGACGCGCTGGACCTCATGGTGAAGGCCGGGAAGCTCAAGAACTACGGCGTGAGCGTGGAGAAAGTGGAAGAGGCGCTCAAGGCCATCGAGTATCCCGGCGTGAAAACGGTCCAGATCATCTTCAACATGTTCCGCCAGCGGCCCGCGGACCTGTTCTTCCGCGAGGCCAAGTCGCGCTGGATCGGGATCCTGGCGCGCGTCCCGCTCGCCAGCGGCATGCTCACCGGCAAGATGACCGCCAAGACGCGCTTCGGCGTGGACGATCACCGCCAGTTCAATCGCCACGGGCAGGCGTTCGACCGCGGCGAGACCTTCGCAGGCGTGGACTATGCCCGCGGCCTGGAGGCCGTGGAAGAGCTCAAGAAGATCCTCCCGCGCGACATGACCATGACGCAGTTCGCGCTGAAATGGATCCTGATGCACGACGCGGTCTCCTGCGTCATCCCCGGCGGGAAGACCCCCGAACAGGTGACGGACAACTGCGCGGCCGCGTCGGCCCCGCGCCTCTCCCGCGCCGTCATGCGCCAGGTACGGGAAATCTACGATCGCCTGGTGCGCCAGGACGTGCACCACCGCTGGTAAGCTTGGGGCAGGCAGGGCGCAGCGGCCCGTTCGCGCAGCGCCCTCGGGCTCCCTACCTTCTGCTTGATTTCCGATGCCCGCGCTATACAATTGGTAGCAATGCAATCGCCCATGAGAAAACTGCTGGGGGTGGCGGCCTGCGCCATCCTGCTCGCGCTGTCCTCGTGCGCTTCCCTTCAGCACGGGTGGGACCAGGGGGCAGTCAAGGACGTGGCGGATCTCATCAACTCCGGCCAGTCCCAGAAGCTCGCTGCCATGAGCGTCACCCCGTTCCTGGTCGACCAGGAGATTGTCCTCCTGAAGCCGGACGTCGCTGCATTCTGGGACGGCGTGGTCAAGGCTGGCTTCCGCGTTCAGGGCGCGGCCCTCGAAGCCGCATCCGCCACGGAGGCTGGCAGCTACACCCAGTTCGCCAGCACGATGGAGGTCAAGTCGTTCTTCGCCCGCTACGTCAAGAAAGACACGCGAGTGCTGCGGATGTCCACCAGCAGCGGCGCCCACATCCTCCTCCTGATGAGAAGCGAGT
>DASRZR010000128.1:0-11616 GCA_035686185.1 Spirochaetia bacterium
CAGGACGTCCGCCTTGACCAGGAACGGCTCCGGGCCGCCGTGGGACCGGATGCGCGCGGCTACCTCCGCCGCCCGATCCGGACTGCTGTTGTAGTGAATCGCCACGGCGGCTCCCGCCTCCGCGAATGTCACGGCGATGGCCGCGCCGATCCCCGTGCTGGCCCCCGTGACGAGCGCCACTTTCCCGTCCAACCGGATCTCCACCGTGTCGCCTCCTTTAGTATCTCCGCATCAGCCGCCAAACCGCGGTTCCGCCACGCCCGTGACCCCGAGGTCATGGATCGCAAACAGTCCGCCGCCCTTCGGCTGCGTGGGTGCAAACTTCTCGGCCGCCTTCCCCATGGTGGTCACGTACAGGACGTCGAGCTTCTTTCCGCCGAAGTTGACGCTGGTGACCTTCGTAATCGGGAACTCGATGACGCGATCCACCGTTCCGTCGGGCGCGTAGCGCACGACGTACCCGCCGTAGACCTGGGCATTCCAGAGGTACCCCTCGGCGTCCACGGTGGATCCATCCGGAGCGCCCTTGCGTTCCGTCGTGGACGCGAACGTCCGCTTCCTGCTCAGCGTGCCGTGGTCCAGGTCATAGTCGTAGGCCCTGATGATCCCCGTCCACGAATCGGCGAAGTAGAACGTCTTTCCGTCGGGGCTCCAGCACGGCCCGTTGGTAACCTTGATCCCGGTCTCTATCCGGTGGCAGGTGAGGTCCGTGTCCAGGCGGTACAGGCTGCCGATCGACTCCTCCTCCCTCGTATCCATCGTGCCCGCGATGAAGCGGCCGCGCTTGTCCACCTTCCCGTCGTTGAGGCGGGTCCGCGGAAGATGCGGTTCGGGGTCGACGACCTTCTCGTACCTGCCCGTGTCGAAGTCGAACAGGTAGAAGCCATCTGCCAGGGACAGCACGAGCCCACCGGACTTCCGCAGCGCAAGAGAGCCGATGTCCCCCGGCACCGGGCGCCGCTCGAATCCGCTGCCGTCCTCCCGGACGCGGAAAACCTCCCGGCCCAGGCTGTCGATCCAGTACAGCCGCTGCTCCTCCACGTCCCACACGGGACCCTCTCCCAGGTTGTTACGTTCATCGATCAGCAGCTCTATGCGCATGTGTCCCTCCTTGCGCGGTCACGTGCTCGTCCGTCCCTCCCGCCGTCACAGCACCGCGCCGGCCACCACCTTGCACAGCGGGATCGTCACGAGGCTCAGGACCGTCGTGAGCGCGGTCCCCAGGCCGGCGAACTCGGCATCCGCGCCGTAGCGCGCCGCCAGGATCGGGGTCTGCGTCATCGCCGGCATCGCCGCCTGGACGAAGAGCACCTCCTTCATGAGGAGCGGCAGCGGACTGGGCACCGCAATCAGGAGGAGCAGGCCGGGGGCCACCAGGAAGCGTCCGGCGAACACCAGAAGGATATCCCGGTCCAGGCGGATGGTCTTCCACGCCACGCCGGACAGCACGATGCCGACGAACAGCATGGAAAGGGGCGTCGTCATCGAGCCAAGGATCCTGCAGAAGTCCATGATGAAGCCCGGCAGCTTGATCCCGACGAGAATCAGCGCGATTGCCGCCAGGAACGCCACCAGGGGCGGTGAGAAAATACGGCGGAGGCTGCCGCGCGTGAAGAAAGGCGGCCGGGCTTCGTGTCGTACCGCGGCTCCGTCGCGCGCAATGCCGTACACGCCGATGGTCCAGAACAGCGTGGTGTTCGCCATGTAGTACAGAAGGACGTAAGGCAGGCTCTTGTCTCCGAAGAGGACCAGGTTCACGGGCAGGCCCACGAAGATCGCGTTGGACAGGGCGAACATGGAGGAGAAGGTGCCCCGCCGACCAGGGGACATCCGCAGGAGGGCCGCCAGCGCCCGGCCGATGCCGTAGGTGGCAACCAGCGTCACGGCGGGCAGCAGGAGCCCCGGAAGGAGTGCCACGAGCTTTGCCGCATCGTAGCCGCCGAGGAGCGTGGACACCATGTAGGCGGGCAGTGCCACGCCCACGACCAGCCGCGGTATCACCGCCGCGGACTCGCCCTTGAACCAGCCCCGCTTCGCGAGCGCGTAGCCAAGCCCGATGGCAAGAACGATGGAGAGGACGTTACCCAGCGCGGCAAGCATGTCCCGGTGACTCCAGGGGAGAGGCGGCCGTCTACCGGGAGGACCGGCGGAAGAGCACGGCCGAAGCCTGCCGCTCCACCCGCTCCGCGCGAGCGAGGGCCTGAGAAAGACTGCCGCCGGCCGTCAGGACGCCGTGGCCTCCCAGGACAAGGGCATCCGAACGGCGAGCGCAGGCCTCCACCGTGGTCGGGTCCGGCGACTCGCCTTCCACGAATGCCACCTCTTCGGAGAGTGCCCGGCTCGTCCGTGACTCTCCGGCCCACATGCCAACCGACGCCGCGGTCATCGAAGCCGGGGGATAGCAGTGGATCACCGCGCGCGTGTCCGGTCTCGCGCGGTAGTACGCGAGGTGCAGGGGCAGGTGGGCGCTCGGCTGTCGCCCACCCCCGACAGGCTGTCCGGAGGCCACGTCCACCGCGACAAAGTCATCGGGATCAGCCTCGGCCGGTGAGGCCCCGTCTGCCAGGACCCAGATCGAGTCCCCGGACCGGACGCTCATGCTCCCCTCGGGACCGATCACGAAGCCCCGCGCGGCCAGTTTCCTGCCGCACGCCACCAGGGACTCCCGGGCAATCCACGCCACGTCCTGGTTCGCGACCGCCATGGGCCCGAGGGAAAGGATCCCGGCGTGCGCTCCCAGCTCGTGGAGGTAGGCAACCTGCGCGGTCTCTTCCACGAGCTCCGCGGTGTGCTCCGCTTCCAGGACGTCGGGACCAACCGCGACAATCCCGTGCGCTCCCATGATGAACGCCGTAAGATCCGGGTGAGCGGCAAACAGATCGAGGACGGCCGGCGTCTCCTCCTTCAGGACGCCCTTCGGGGACGCGAAGAACCTGACGGGGACCGCGCGCGCCAGCTTCAATTGCGTGTGCAGCGTCACCAGCGGCAGGTCGCGCCCGGTGAATGACCAGGCGATGGACCACGGTGAATGGGTGTGCACGACTCCGCCCACCTTCGGCAGGCCCTGGTACAGCGCACCGTGGAGGACCGACTCCCGGGTTGGCCTGCCCTTCCCCTCCACGACGTTTCCCTCGAAGTCAGTCACGATCATTGTGTCCGGAGTGCAGTCGATGAGCGAGACCCCGCTGGGCTTGACCACCATGTGGGGCACGCCGGGAACCCGCGCGCTGATGTTGCCGCCGTTTCCCGTCTGGATGCCGCGCTGGTAGGCCCGGCGGGCCGCCTGCTCCACCTGGGCCTTCGCCGCTTGCAGATCCCGCCTCATCGGTCTCCCCCTTCTTTCGACGCGCGGGAAAGCCCGACGTCTATCATGAGCCGGATCATGGCCGACGCCGCTGCCTGGCTGAAAGCCGGGTCGTTGATGTTGGCATCCACGTCCACGATCGGGATGTCCGGCCGCAGGCCCGACTGCAGCGCGCCGCGCAGCGCGGCATCCGTCTCCGGCTTCCACAGGGGACCGCCCGGGTAGCTGAGCTGGTGCAGCCCGCGCACCGGGAAGAGCACTACCGATGGCGCGGGGTTCGCATTCAGCCGGCTGGCAATCACCTCGCCCACCCGGGCGGCCTCCGCCGGGTGCAGCTTCAAGTGAAGCACCGTAGGATGCTGGTAGATGTGGGGACGGCTCTGCCAGTCAGGGAGCCCGGCAAGGGCCGCCTCCGCCCAGTCCACGACGTCCGCCGCGCCCGGGCAGACAACCTGCGGCAGGCCGCGCTCAGCGGCGGCCGTCAGGCGGCCGGTGACGCCGCAGGAAAATCCGCCAAACAGCTCGCAGACGATCTCGTGGAGGGTCAGGTCGAATACGGCGCTGACGATCCCGTCCCGGACCGATTCCTCGAGGCACCTTCCGCCCACACCCGAGGCGTGGAACGTCACCACCTCCAGGCCCTCCTGTTCCAGGAGGTCCACGGCCGCGGCCACACCGTCATTCGTGACTCCCAGCATCGTGGCGCCGATCACGGGACGCCCGGGCGTGACGATCGGCCGGCCGGCCCGCTCCGCCATTCCGCAGATGGCGGCCACCGCGTTGTCCATCACCGGGCGGGTGATGACGTTGATCCCCGCCACGTCCGCCACAGAGTGCATGATCGTGAGGTCCCGGGTCCCGACCAGCGGATCGAACGTGCGCTGTCCGCTCGCCATCGTGGAGACCATCAGCTTGGGAACCCCGACCGGCAGCGCGCGCATTCCGCTGGTGCCCATGGTCGTGTTCTGCGCCCCGCCAAGAGACAGGACGGCGTGCAGGCGCCCTTCCCGGTAGAGTGCCGGCACGAGGGCGGCCAGGCCCCGCGCCATGGCCATGATTCTCTCCCGCTTCTCCTTGAGCCGCACCTGCGGCCACGAGGCGCCCCCGGCCTGGGCCACCTCCTGCGGGCCGATGTCTCCTGCGAACGACGGCTCCCGGTTCACGCTCACGTCGATGACGAGCGGAACATGTCCCAGGCGGCTGATGCCCTCCTTGACGTAGAGAACTTCCCTGCCCTTCGTGTCGAGTGACCCGATGACCGCGATGATCCTTTTTCCGCCGTTGCCGGGACCTGACATGGGTTCCCTCACGGGCTCGTTATCCCAGCACGGGGCGGCCCTTGACCAGGCTCTCGATGGCAGGCTCGTGGGACGGCAGGATCAGCTCCCGGCGCGCGGCCCGGGCCTTCAGGTCCTCGATGCTCCGCCAGCACTCCACGATATTCGCGAACCGGGCCGGAGGCGTGATGCTGTAGTGCAGCTCCGGCACCGGCTCGAGGTTGTCATAGATGAAGATGGCGTCCCCGCAGCAGTGATACGTCCCCTCGCGCGTGTCCACCGCCACCGTCTGGTGGCCCTGCGAATGTCCCGGACTGGGATAGACGCGGATACCGGGGGCGATCTCCTCTTCACCGTCCACTACGTCGACCTTGATCCCTTCAAAGGGACGGGTGATGCCGAGGACCGGGTGCTCGTAGGACTTGTAGTAGACCCCGATGGGGTCCTTTGCGAACTCGTATTCCTTGCGGTGGGCGATGAAACGGGCCTTCGTGAACTGCTCCATATAGTAGATGTGGTCCCAGTGCATGTGCGTGAAGATCACCGTTCCCACGTCGGCCGGGGTGAGCTTCAGCGCGGCAAGCCGCTCCGGAATGGAAAAACCCTCCGGCTGGAAGGATCCAGGGTGATGGTACTTGTCGCCGCGCTCCGTGGAGGCCTGCCCCGTGTCCACAAGCACCAGCTCGGGGCCCTCGATGAGGTAGACGAACGTCGGGAGGAGCAGCTTCGTGTCATCCACGTGGGGCCGGTACGGGTGAACGCTGTGATGGTAGTGGTACTGCTTCTTGTACGTGGGGACGTACCCCGTGAGAAGTGGACGGATTTTCAGCGTGGACATGGTCGATCTCCCTTCTGGCTTCCGTGCGGCTTCGCTGGCTACGGCTCCAGGATCACCTTCATGAGGCCCGGCTCCTGCCGATGCAGCCGGTCGAACCAGGAAGCTCCCTCCTCCAGCGGCGCCCGCGCGCTCATGAACGCGTCCACGTTGATCCGCTTGCGCGCGATGAGGTCCAGGCACGCGTCGTATTCTCCCTGTGAGGCGCAGGAACCCTGGAGCGCAAGCTGCCGGGTCACGACGAGCTGCAGCGGCAGCTCGACCTTGGCGGACAGGTTCCCGACCAGGACTACCCTTCCCCCCATGCGGACGGCGCTCACCGCGCTCTGCACCGCGGCGCTGATCCCTACCGCCTCCAGCGCCATGTGAGCGCCGCGCCCGTCAGTGAGGCGCAGGAGCTCGGCCGGCGTGTCCGGATTTCGGGAATCAAGGGCGGCACTGGCGCCCAGCTCGCGCGCACGGCTGAGCTTGGAGGGATCCACGTCCAGGGCGATTATCTGCTGGCATCCGGAGGCTGTCAGGACCTGGATGATGAGCAGACCGATCATGCCGGCCCCGACCACCACGGCGGACTCGCCCACCTCGGGCCGTGCCAGGTGAACCCCGTGGAAGGCCACGGCCAGCGGCTCGGTCATCGCCGCCTGGGCAAACGACACGTCCGCGGGAACGCGGTACAGGATGTGCTGCGGGATCGCCACGAACCGGGCGAATGCGCCGTGGCGCCGGTACTCGGCGCAGGAGACGCCCAGCACCATGCGGTGCTCGCACAGGTTGATCTCCCCGCGCCGGCAGCGCCAGCACTCCCCGCACCACATGGTGGAGTCGAAGGTCACGCGCTCCCCGGTGCGCCAGCCGCGCACACGCGGACCGACCCGGGCAATGACCCCCGCTGCCTCGTGACCCATGATGATCGGCGGGATCCGGCGGCCCGTGGAGCCGTCCATGCCGTGCACGTCGCTTCCGCAGATGCCGCACGCCTTGACCTCCACGAGCACTTCGTTCTCTTCGATCTGCGGCTCCGCCACGTCCGTGTAGACGAACTTGTTGTACTCCTGCAGCACCAGTGCCTTCATGTCGTGTTGCGCCCCCGCGCAAGGTCCCGCCACTGCTCGAGGAGGGCGGGCTGAGACAACGCGCCCCGTCCGGCCGCCTGGCCGGCCACGAACACCTCGTGCGCGGCCGCGGTCATGGGGATGGGCACATGGCCCTCTGTCGCCATGCTCCGGGCGTAGCCGAGGTCCTTCGCCAGCATGTTGATGGTTCCCCCGGGCGTGTAGTCACCGGCGGTCACGGCCGCCGCGCTGACGTCGAGGACCTTGGAGCCGGCCCATCCGTCCCGGATGGCGTCGTACAGCAGGCGCAGCTCGATCCCGTTCTGCTCCGCCAGTGCGAACCCCTCGGCAATCACGCCGAACGCGGAGGCAACGATCATGTTGTTCACGAGCTTCGCCACGCAGCCGGCGCCGACGTCCCCGACCCGGACCGCCTTGCCCAGCGCGGAAAGGACCGGCA
The DNA here is from genome assembly GCA_035686185.1 of Spirochaetia bacterium. Classification (GTDB taxonomy): domain Bacteria; phylum Spirochaetota; class Spirochaetia; order SZUA-6; family Fen-1364; genus Fen-1364. The sequence goes on from DASRZR010000128.1 coordinate 6,929, forward strand.
GGTACTTCTGGAAGACCGCGGGAGCCCCGCCCACCATGATCGCCAGAGCCGCCGCCTTGGCGCCCCCTTCCCCGCCGCTCACCGGCGCGTCAAGGAACTCGACGCCCCGCTCCGCGAGGGAGCCGGCAACCCGACGCGCCACGGACGGCAGGTTGGTGCTGAAGTCGATGACGACCGCTCCCGGCGCGAGGTCCTTCCCGAGACCCCGGGGGCCGCTCACTACCTCTTCCATCACGGCGGCGCTGGGAAGGGACAGGCAGACGATCCGGCAGCGGGCAGCCAGCGCGGAGAGTGATTCCGCCCGGCTCACGCCGGCCAGGCCCCGGAATCGGGACTCGTCCAGGTCGAAACCGGTGAGGGAGTACGTTGCCGCGAGGTTCGCGGCCATGGGCCGGCCCATGACGCCGAGCCCGACAAAACCTAGTGCCTCCGGCATGTGTCTCATTTCCTCGGGAGCGCCCGCAGCGAGCCGACGGAGATGCCGCCGTCGATGAGGAGCGTCTGGCCGGTCATGTAGCGGCTCTCTTCCGACGCCAGGAACACGATGGCACCATCCAGGTCGTTCGGCGAGCCGGGGCGTCCGACGGGAATCCGCTCCGACAGGTACTCCACCCAGTCCTTGTCCTCGTACATCACGGCGTTCTGCGCCGTCTTGAACCACCCGGGGGCCAGGCAGTTCACGGTGATCCCGTATTCACCCCAGTCGTGCGCAAGGCTCATGGTGAGCTGCCGGATGCCTCCCCGGCTGGCGCCGTACGGGGCAAGCCCGGCGTAGCCGGCCACGGAAGTGACCGAGCCGATGTTGATGACCCGGCCGTAGCGCGCCTCGATCATCATCCGGGCAATGGCCTGGGAAACGAAGAAGGAGCCCCGCAGGTTCGTGTCCAGGACGAGGTTCCAGTCATCCCACGTCACCTCGGCGGCGCGCTTTCGCACGTTGCACCCGGCGTTGTTCACGAGGATGTCCACCCGGCCGAACGCGGCGCGCGCCCGCTCGGCCATGCGCTGGATGCTCGCGTGGTCCCTCACGTCCAGCTCCAGCGGCACCGCCCGACGGCCGAGCCCCTCGATCTCCCTGACGAATCCCGCCAGCGTGTCCGCGTGCCGGCTGGTGACGATGAGATCCGCCCCGGCATTCGCCAGGGCCCGGCCGAAGTACTGGCCAAGGCCGCGGCTCGTTCCCGTGACCATTGCCACTCTCCCGGAAAGATCACCGGGTCTGCTCATGCTGCCTCCTCTCGCACGCGCGTCGGCACGCCGCCTCCCACGCTCACGCCAGCCGCGTGGCCAGGAGCCGCACCGGGGCGCCGGACGCGTACTCCCCCGCCAGCTTCATGGGCGCGGGGATCAACAGAACCCTCTCGCCGACGATCGCGCCCACCTCCCCACCCACGTTCTCGATGACATACACGTTGTGCCCCAGGAGCATCCGATGATTCATCGGCGAGAACGGCTTCTCCTGGTAACTTTTCGGCGGGTCCATGTCCGGCGCGTCCACCCCCACCAGGCGGATGCCGGACTTCACCACCCATTCACAGGCCTCGGCGGAAAGCGTGGGATAGCCCGCGTAGTAGCGCGTCGGATCGGCCGCATACAGGCCGCACCAGCCGGTATGCACCACGAGCGCGTCTCCCCGGCGCACGTCATGGCCGCGGGAGGACAGGGCGCGCAGTATCTCGTCCCGGGAGATCACCCCGGAATTGCCCCGGGCCGGGCCGTGATCGGCGGAAAGGTCCACGACGAGCGCTTCCCCCACGAGATCCGCGATGCCGATGCTGCCGAGCTGCTTCCCGTTCTCCACCATGTGCCAGGGCGCGTCCATGTGCGTGGCAAAATGGAGGCTCATCGTGACGATGGCGTGCCGGGCCCCGTGGCTGGCGTACATCTCCCGGTTCTGAAAATGCGGGAACCCGAACGGGTGGTAGGTGTTCTCGTCGAACGCATGACTGAGGTCGAAGAACTGCGGCATGGGCGGTACTCCTTCCGAGGTCAGGTGCTCCGGTTCGCCTGGCTGCTGGCAACGATGATGGCCAGGATGATGACGCCCGTCAGGATATAGCGCAGGCCCACGGTGAAGCCGATGATATCCAGCACGTACAGGATCAGCAGCAGGAAAATGGACGCCCCGAAGATGCCCGGCACGTTCGAGTTGCCTCCCGCGATGCTGCTCCCGCCGATCACCGGCACGGCAATCGAGTTCAGCAGGTACTCGCGGCCCATGCCCAGCGTGACGCCGCCGCCGAAGGCCGACAGGAGGATCCCGGTGAGCCCGCCGAAGAGGCCGCACAGCACGTAGGAGATGAGCCGGTTCCTGTCCACCCGGATGGCGGCCAGCGAGGCCGCCTTCGGGTTCTGGCCGATGGCATGGATGAACCGGCCGTACGGCGAACGGCTCAGCACGTAGTGGACCACCACCGTGATGGCCAGCACCACGAGGAACAGGAGCGGCACGATGCTGAACTTGATGTTCACGAAGTTGGACAGCCCCGTGGGGGGTTTGATCTGCAGGCCGCGGAAGAACACGATGGAGACGGTCTGCACGATGAAGCCGGAGGCCAGCGTGGCGATCATCGGCGGGATGCGCAGCAGGCGGATGAGGCCGAAATTGAACAGGCCGATGGCCGCCCCGGTGACAAGCCCCAGGACGATCCCCAGGAAGATCCCGCTGTCCACGTTGTTCATCACCTTCATGGCGACGAACCCCGTGAGGCCGATGGTGTACGGGATGGACAGGTCGATGTTCCCCGGCCCGAGCGTGATCACCAGCATCTGTCCCATGCCCACGAGCATGAAGAAGGAGCAGAAGCTCGCGGAGGCGGTGAGCGTTCCCCACGGGTCCTTGGACACGGAGGCAATCACCACGAACACGAGCACGGCCCCGACGTAGGACCACAGCCACTTGGCCGACAGAAGGTCCCCCAGGGAGAACGCGGGACGTCGCAACGCGGAGCTAGACATGGGTGACCTCGGTTGATCGCTTCATGATGCCGTTCAGGAACAGCACCAGGAGCAGGATGAATCCCTGCGACCCGATCTGCCAGTCGGGAGATATCTGCAGGAACGTGAGCAGCGTGCCCACGAGCGTCATGGTGCAGGCGCCCAGCACGGCGCCCACCGCGGAGACCTTTCCGCCGGCAAAGGAGCCGCCGCCCAGCATGACCCCCGCGACGCTCAGCAGCGTGTAGTTGGTGGCCACGTTGGCGTCCGCGCTCGTGGTAAGCCCCGCCAGCGTGGCGCCGGACAATATCGCGAGCAACGCCACGACGGCGTACACGACACCGACCATCAGCGTCGTGGAATGGCCGGATTGGACGACAGCCTTCACGTTTCCCCCGATTCCGCGCACGAGGACGCCGAAGTTCGTCCGGAACAGCACCAGGTGACCGATCACCGCCAGCACGACCAGGAAGATCACCGGCAGCGGCACGATCGGGGACGAGATCGAGACAAGATCCTGCAGGAACTGCGGGATCTGGCCGCCGGGAGACGGCGTGATGGTCACCGCCAGCCCGGTCCATACGAACGACATGCCGATGGTGACCACGATGGAGGACAGCTTCCTCATGTACAGGAGCGAGCCCATGAAGAAGTACAGCACGATGATGCCCAGGAGCATGCCGACGCCGAGCACGGCGTTGACGGGCACGACGGAACCGATGATGCAGGTGATCAGGCTGATCAGGTTGCCAATCGAGAAATCGATTTCCCCGATTGCCATGGCGAACATCTGCGCCATGGTCACGAGGCTGAGGGGGATGGCCATGTTCAGCAGGAGCTGCAGGCCGTTGTACTTCATCACCACCGGCCGAAGGATGGCGAGCGGGATGTAGATCACGCAGACGGAAAGGATCGGGAGCAGCAGCAACTGGAGGTTCCCCGATCGTTTGAAGAATGCCGGTGCGCTCATGTTTCCTCCGGGGCGGTCGCCTTCAGAACGACGATTTCAGGATGTCTTCCTCCGTGGCCTCATCCCCGGAGAGCTCGGCGATGATCTTTCCCGCCTTGAAGACGTAGATCCGGTCACAGTACTTCAGCTCATCCATCTCCGTGGTGTACCACACGAAGCTGCGGCCCTTGCCGGCCTCGTCCGTGATGAGCCTGTACAGCTCGTCCTTCGTGCCCACGTCCACGCCGCGCGTGGGATCGTCCATGAGCACGATGGGCGAGGAGGACTCCAGGCACCGCGCGAAAAGCACCTTCTGCTGGTTGCCGCCGCTCAGGGAGAGGATGCCCCTTCCCACGGAATCCGTGCGGATATCGATGATCGACTTCCAGCGGCCCGCCACGTCCGCCTCTTTCCTCAGGTCAATGAGCAGGAGACGGCGCACCTTGTCGTAGACCTGCAGCGTGATGTTCTTGGCAATGGACCACGCCGGGAAAATCCCATCCGTCTGCCGGTCACCGGGGACGAAGGTCACCGGTCCCTTGATCCGGTATTCCCGGTTGGAGCGGTACTCGAACAGGCGGCGCAGGAGCGCCGTCTGGCCATGGCCGGCCAGGCCGGCGAGGCCGATGATCTCTCCCGCGTGCACGCGGATGCGCACCTGCCCGTCGGTGACCAGGGGGTCGACGACCAGCGGCGCGTTCTCCTTGCCGGCGGCGGACACGCGCCGCCGGCCCGTGTCGCGGATGGGCTTGGCCTCACCCATCAGCTCGATGATCTGCTGCCGGGAGGCCGTGCTCGTCTG
>DASRZR010000129.1:0-7911 GCA_035686185.1 Spirochaetia bacterium
GATCCCGACGCCGACCGCCAGGAACGGGATGGCAAAGAAAAGGTACGTGGGAGACGCCTTCATGCGCACGGCGGAGTACATCCAGAAACCGACGAAGCCGAGCCACACGATGCCGAACGTCCCGCTGCGCCGCCGCCTGCCGTAGCTCCTCCGCCGACCGTCATCGTCCGGTCGGCCGGCGCCGGCCGGAATGGAGTACCAGTGGGAGCTCCCCTCGAGCGAGCAGGAGATACGCGAGCCGTAGGGAGGTGTGCGGGGGACCGGGGGGCTGGCGGCGGCGCTCTCATCCACCGAGGGCCCGCCGGCGAGGAGCTGGTCCGCCTGCGCAAGGGTGAGCGTGCGCGCCGTCTCGTCCGGCTCCAGCCAGTTGGAAAGAACGCGGCGCAGGCCGGCGGAGGAGATCTCCACGGAATCGATATCCAGCTTCAGGTTCCTCGTCGGGAGCGCCGCGGGGCTTCGCCGGGTGAGGAGGAACACGAGCGTGGCGGCCAGCCCGTACAGGTCCGACCTCACCGTGGCCCGGCCCACGAACTGCTCCATTGGCGCGTAGCCGGGCGTGCCGATCATCGTGGTGGAAGCGCGCTCCGACAGGCGGATGGCGTCCTGCACGCCGCCGAAATCCACCAGGGCCACCGTCCCGTCCGGCCGCATCACGATGTTGCGCGGGTTGATGTCCCGGTGGATCACGGGCGGCCGAAGCTCATGGATGTAGGACACCACGGCCGCGATCTGCCGGCCGATATCGCGGATCTGCGCCTCCGTGCCGCGCCACCCCTCCTCCACCTTCACCTGCAGGTCCGAGCCCTCCACGTACCCGCGCACCAGCACGAAGCGCGGCTCTCCCTCCAGGTCCGCGCGGAAGGAATCCACGTACGGCGGGATGCGCTCGTGGTGAAGCTCGCGGAGCACCTGTGCTTCCCGCTCGAACAGCTCCACCGACTTCCAGTCCGCCACCAGCCCCAGGGAGAGGAGCTTGGCGATGACCGGGGCCCCTGTCCGAGTGTCCGAGGCGAGATACGTGACGGCGGAGGCGCTGCGCCCCAGCGGTTTTTCAATGCGGTAGCGGTCCGCCAGGAGGTCCCCGGCGGTCATGTGGATGTGCCAGCCAGGAGGCGCTGCAGCACGCCGCGGTTGACGGGATTCAGCGGGTCCTCCTCCTCCGCGTACAGGCGCTTCAGTCGCTCCTGGTAGCAGGACACGATCTTGCGCCGCACGATCTTCAGGCTGGCGTTCACCATGCCGTTCTCTTCAGAGAACGGCTCCGGCAGGAGCGCGTAGGTCTTCGGAGTCCACGTGGAGACGAACAGGGAAGTGAGCACGGGGTCCTTGCGGTAGCTCAGGAGCGACTGGCGGATCGACTCCAGCACCGGGTCCACGTTCGCCGATCCGTCGGAGAGCAGCCGCTGCTCGACCACGAAGGAGCGGATGGCCTCCATGTTCGGCACCACGAGCGCCACCGTGAACGGGTCCTGCTGGTTGTACAGCATGACCTGCTGGATGAACGGGACGGTGTCCACCAGGTGCTGCTCCAGCGCCTCGGGGGAGTACTTCTCCCCGTTGGCGCCCACGAGGAGGCTCTTGATCCGGCCGACGACGAACAGGAAACCGTCGGGATCCATGTGGCCGAGGTCTCCGGTGTGGAACCAGCCATCCACGATCGCTTCCGCGGTGGCCGCCTCGTTGCGCCAGTAGCCCTTCATGATGCAGTCCCCGCGCACGCAGATCTCCCCGGTGTGGCCGGCGGGAAGCGGTTCCCCCTGCTCGCCGACGATCCTCACCTCCGCCCACGGCGCCGGCTTGCCGGAGGAGCCCATCTTGAAACAACCGGGCAGGTTCGTATTGGAGGACACCACGGGGCTGGTCTCCGAGAGGCCGTATCCCTGGTAGACCGGGATGCCCAGGGCCGCGAACCAGCGCACGTGCTCCAGGGAGACGGCGGAGCCCCCGGCCACCATGAACTGCAGACGGCCGCCCAGTGATCGCCGAAGGCTCTGTCGGACCACGGAGCGCGTCAGCAGGTAGACCGGCCAGGCGAGGAGGGAGAGGGGATCCCGGCGCAGGCGAAACCCGTTTCCGTTGACGCGGGTGCCCAGGCGGACGGTGACGGCCACGAGGGCGGCGCTGAGCCCGCCCTTCTGCCGGACCTGCTGGGCGATATTCTTGCGGAAGTTCTCCACCAGCGCCGGCACCACCAGCAGGTACGTGGGCCCGATCTCCTTCAGGTTCTTCGGGATGTTGCGGATGGTACCCATCTCCGTGCGCGCCGCCTCGACGGCGGCCACCACGCTGGCCTTGCGCAGCAGCGCGAACAGGCCCGCGGTCTGGCCGAAGGAGTGGTCCCAGGGAAGGATGAGCAGCATGTACAGCGGCGGGGGCAGCGGGAAGATCGTGTCGATGTCCCGCACGTTGACCCAGTAGTTGCGGTGGGAGAGCAGGATCCCCTTCGGCTCCGCCGTGGTACCGGAGGTGTAGGTGAGCGTCACCGCATCGTCCTCCGAGACCTCCTCCTGGATCCGGGCGATGAGCCCGGGGTCGTGCCGCCGCGCGGCGGCGCCTTTTTCCCGCACCTGGGGCCACGCCCACACCGGCACGGGGCTGGACGGACAGGCCACCTCGTCCATGAGCAGGATCCCCGCAAGGTCAGGCAGGTCCGGCTCCAGGCCGAAGACCTTGCCCATCTGGAAGTCCGTGGTGATGGCGAACCGGGAGCCCGAGTGGCGCATCCGGAACAGGATCTCGGTCCTCTCCTTGATCTTCACCGAGATGGGAACGCAGATGCCCCCGGCGTACAGGACACCGAACTCCGCCGCCACCCAGGAGTTCCTGCCCTCGGCCAGCAGCGTCACGCGGTCCCCCCGCTGCAGGCCGGCGGACACGAGGAAGCCCGCCACGTCCCGCGCCTCCTCCAGGATCTCCTGGAAGGTGGCGTCCTTCCACCCGTCGGCGCAGCGTTCTCTCATGTAGACCAGCCCGGGATGGGCGGCCGCGGTTTCCTCCAGCAGTGACAGCAGGGTGCGTTGCATGCCGCTGATCGTAGCAGAGCGGCCGGCTCCGGTCAAAGATGTGGAAAAGTGCCTGAAGGACCGGTCCGGGCGTGCTATAGTTGTGGAAAAAGGACCATCTCAATGAGGCTGAAGAACTACAACGAGGATCTGGTCCTCGAGACGGTGAAGATCGTGTTGAGGGACCGGCCGGACATCCGGCTCACGAGGTCGTTCCTCCTGGACGTGGCGGCGTACGCGCTGAACCGCATCCCCCCGAAGTACATCACGAGCGAGCGCGGGTTCACGCACGAGATCCTCCCGACCGCCAGCGGCAATGGCGACTCGGGGGAGAAGCTCGTGAATATCATCGAGCTGATCACCGTGGTAAACCGGGCCGTGGACGTCGTGGCCCGCCGGCGCCGGGAAGAGGCGCCGTCACGGCGACGCGGGTCATCGGCGTCCGCGGAGTCGGATGACGCGCGCCTGAGATATTTCTACAACATGCCGCACATCTTCGGACGCATCGTGGATGCCGCCAGCGGTGCGCCGGTGTTCTCCGCGCGGGCGACGCTGTGGATCGACGAGCAGTTCTCCGTTCCCGCGGAGCCGGGCTGGCGCAACCCCACCACCACCAACGAACAGACCAAGGGTTACTTCAGCTTCTGGCCCCGTGTTCAGACCGGGGAATCGGAGTCCACGAAGGTGGACCTGCGCATCGCCCTGGAGCACGAGCGCTACGCGCCGTACAACTTGCAGAAAACCGTGAAGCTGGCCGGGGACTTCTTCGTCCACGACTACATCCGGGGAGACCGGATGCTGGACCTCGGCACCCTGGCGCTGACGCCTTCCTGAGAAGGAATCGTCCGCCTCACGGGGCGCCGATGGCCTCGCCGCGCAGGCCGCAGGTGGCGTCGTCGTCCTGTTGCTTGCCTTGATCCTCCCCTCACACTACCTTCTCTATTAGCTCTATCAGAAAAGGTCCGACGGAAGGAGTCTTGATGGAACCGAGAAAGATCTCCGCGGACTCGCTGAAGCAGGTTGTCGCGGATCTCCGCAACGGGGACGAGAAGGCCATTGGCACCTGGCTGTACAAGGGATACCGGCTCCAGGTGAGCCGCTACAAGTCGTCGGGGACGGAGCGTTCGGCGCTCCTGTATCGCAAACGTCGCGACGCCGGGCTGTGCGTGCGTTGCGGGACGCGCGTGACACGCAAGAACCCGCTCACCGGCAGCCTCTACCGGCTCTGCGATACGCACCGCAAGGAAATCGACCGCAAGTAGAAGGTCTCAGGGAGTCGCCGGGACCGGAACGGGCGGTGCCGCCACCACGGCCGGAGACTCTTCCGTCAGCGGCGGGCCGGCGGGCGACGATGTCTCCGGCAGCGGGGCGAGGTGATCCACGGGCTCGGCATCCGGGTCCGGGAACCGTGAGACGAGGTACGCGTAGCGCTGGGCCATCTGCGCGCTGTGCGGGAACGTCTGCACGTTGTAGCGCAGCGGGTTGGTGATGATGGTGGCCAGGCGCCGCATTTCGTCCAGCCCGAGACCGCCGACCCCGGTCCGGTAGTAGTAGGCGGAGGCGGCGCCGATGCCGAAGATTCCCCTTCCCCACTCGATGTAGTTCAGGTACAGCTCCAGTTGCCGATCCTTCGGCACCAGCAGGTTCATCTCCAGGGCGATGATCGCCTCCAGGTACTTGCGGGCGTAGGTCTTGCGCGGCGTCAGGAAGAGGTTGCGCGCGAGCTGCATCGTGATCGTGCTTCCCCCCACGGCCGTCCGCCCGATGGAGGCATTGATCTCCCAGGCCTCCCGCAGGGCACCGAGGTCCACTCCGTGGTGCTCGTAGAATCGGTAGTCCTCCAGCCGCACGATCATGGATCGCTGCACGCGCGGGATACGGTACAGCGGGACAAACCGCACGGGCCGCGCCGCCTGGTGCGCGGTCACCTCCCGCCAGACCATGAGCGCGGTAAACGGCGGGTTGCACACCCGCAGCACGAGGCTGGCGACCAGCACGCCGGCCACGAGCGCCACGTGGAGGCCGATGGCGAGCAGCGCCAGGGCGCGCGCGATCCGCGCCGACACCCGCAGGGGGTGAACGGCGTCGCTCAGGAACCGGCTGACGCGGGAGCTTAGGGGAAGGGACGCACGCATGGAGTTCGGTCTCCAGACGATAGGAAAAAGCGCCGGCCAAAGTCAAGCGCCGCGTGGTAGATTCCCGTGCATGACCGCCTCCGTGGGGGAAGCGCGCCGCCGGCTTCCGCGGGAGTTCATCCAGTCCCTTGAGGGCTCCTTTCCCCCGCACGTGGCGGATTCCATCCTGCGCGGCATGGGCGCGCGGCGGCGCACCACCCTGCGCGTCAACACGCTGCGGTGGAGCGCCGCGGACCTCCTGGGATTCTTCCGGGAGAACGCCGTGAAGCACGAGCGCGTGTCCTGGTACCCGGATGCTTTCGTGCTGCGTGACCTTCGGGAACGGGACGTGGAAACCTGGGAGGCCTACCGGGAGGGAAGGGTCTACCTGCAGAGCCTTTCCAGCATGATGCCCGCGCTGGCGCTGGACCCGAGGCCCGGCGAACAGGTCCTGGACCTCACCGCGGCCCCCGGCAGCAAGACCACGCAGATGTCCGCGCTCATGGGCGGCCAGGGACGCATCCTTGCCAACGAGATGGACTCCGTGCGCGCGCAGCGCCTGCAGTTCAACGTGCGGCTCCAGGGCTGCCCGAACGTCGAGCTGCGCCTCGGACGGGGAGAGAAGGTCGGCCAGGAGATGCCGGACGCGTTTGACCGTGTGCTGCTGGATGCCCCGTGCTCGGGAGAGGGGCGGTTCATCGTGCATGAGCCGGCCACCAGTCGAGGGTGGTCACCGCGCACGATTTCCGAGTGTGCGCGCCTGCAGCGTCGCCTCCTCGTGAGCGCCTGCCGTTGCCTGAAGCCGGACGGCGTGCTCGTGTACTCCACGTGCACGCTGAACCTGGAGGAAAACGAGCGGGCCGTGAACTGGGCCCTCCACTGCCTGCCGCTTCGGGTAGAGGCGTTGCCGGTGTCGATTCCCGGAAGCTGGCAGGGTATGGCGCGCGGAGTGGATGCCAGCCTTTCCCGCGCGCTCAGGGTGTTCCCCGACGATCAGCGGGAAGGGTTCTTCATCTGCCGGATGCGCAAGACCGCAGGCTGACGCGCGCTCCGCGCCCCACGCCAAGGGTCCTGGCGGCACTTCCGCCGCTGATCCCGATCTCCAGGAGGCCGTCACTGCCGATGTACGCCAGCGGGCTTCCCGTCGGCACGTCGGCGAACGTCCGTACCAGCGGCACGGCGCGCCCGTCTGGCAGCACCGCGGCACAGGCCGCCGCGTCCAGCCGGCCTACGGGCCCGCCGGGCAGCCACGGCTCCAGCAGGATCGACCCGTCCCGCCGGGCAAGCACGCCGATGCTGGTCACCAGGTTCCCGAACCGGTCGCCTGCCAGCACCTCGCCGCTGAATCCATCCGCGGAGACGGAGAGCTCCGGGACCGGCAGCCTCACGAGGTCATCCACCGGCGCTCCCAGCCGGGAGAGCGCGGCTCCGGCGCACAGCCGGGCCGCGGCCGGGGCGAACACGTCGCGGCCGTGGAACGTGGCGCTCGCGGAAGGTGGGACATCGATCTGCACGGCGGACCAGCGCGGCGAGCGATCCAGCAGGAACGAGAAGATGCCGTTGTCGGGACCCACGCAGAACAACCGCCCTGCGGACACGGCGATGGCGCGGCGCGGGCCGCCCACGCCCGGGTCCACCACCGCGAGGATCACGGTGCCGCGCGGCAGCCACGGTCCGGCCTGCCATAGTCGCAGCGCCGCGCCCGGCACATCGCCGGGTGGCACGTCGTGAGTCAGGTCGATGAAGGAAGCCCGGCGCACCCGGGAGAGGATCACGGACTTCATCACGCCGACGTAGGTGTCCGCCGCGCCGAAGTCGGTGAGCAGCGCCACGGGTCTCATGGCAGCGGTCCGAAGTACTGGTACAGCCAGCAGCGCAGGGAGCCGTTGTACAGCTTGCGGTTGCGGGACGGCCTTTCCCCGAAGCACCGGGGGAACTCCTCCAGCGCGCTCAGGGCGAAGAACGACCACCGAGGAAACCGCTGGCGAAGGCTGCCCAGCGCCCGCGCGAGGTCGCAGGCCTGCCGGGCGTCCCCGAGGCGCTCGCCGTAGGGCGGGTTGCAGACCACGCAGCCGTAGTCACCTTCCAGGGAAACCGTCTGGACCGCTGCTCCCCGAAAAGCCACGAGGTCGGCCACGCCGGCTGCCGCCGCGTTGGAATGCGCCGCTTCGATCATCGCCAGGTCGATGTCGGAGGCCGTGATGGAGACGGAGAGGTTCCGCGCGCGGGCATCGGCGGCCGAGGCACGCTCGCTCTTCCACGCGGATACCGGAAACGTCGGCCAGTCCTCTGCCGCGAACCGCCGACCCAGCCCGGGCGCGGCGTTTGCGGCGAGCAGGGCCGCTTCGATGGCGATGGTCCCGGAGCCGCACACCGGGTCGGCAAGCGGCCGGGACGGAGACCACCGGCTGAGAAGGACCAGCGCCGCGGCGAGGTTCTCCCGCAGAGGCGCCGGGCCGGCGTGCCGGCGATACCCGCGCTTGTGCAGGCCGGGCCCGGTGGTGTCCAGGCTCACGGTGGCCACGTCGTGGTGCAGGCTGATGCGCACGTCGCAGCGCGGGCCCGTTTCCGCCAGGCGCCCGCCCGGCCCCGCCACCGCGTCCGCGATGGCCCGCTTGCCAATGGACTGAAGGGAAGGGACCGCCGCGAGCTTGGAGGCGCTTGTGGCCGCTTCCACGGTCACGGCGGCGTTCGCCGGCAGCAGGTCGTCGCGCCACGGGGCGGCGCGCACGCCCTCGTACAGCGCATCGAAGTCCTCCGCCGGGAACTCCGCGGCCTGGATGTAGACGCGGTCC
>DASRZR010000130.1:0-4561 GCA_035686185.1 Spirochaetia bacterium
CCTGGACAATACCGTGAGCCCTGACCGCGGCGCTCCGCGGACCGCTCTCGAATGTGACCCGGCCCCGCGCCCGCAGCCAACGCGTCTCCCCCCCGGGCCACCGCACGCGGAACTCGGTGTCGATGATTCCCGTGGCGCCCGGACTCGTCCAGGACGCTACGAGCGCCGCCACCCGATCTCGATCACCAGGATGCACCGTGAGAGGGACGAAGCCCGCATCCAGGACGATGTCACCGCCCGGTGGCACGCCGAACAGCCGCAGCATCTCGGCAGACCAGTGGGCGGAGCGGCTCTGAAGGTCATAGGAGAAAATGCCGAATCCCGTTGCTTCCGCGGCCAGTCGAAGGCGCTCTTCACTTGCCCGCAGCTCGGCGTCGAGATGCTCCCTCTCCGCAATCTCCTTCCTCAGGCGCTCATTGAGGGCCAGGAGCTCCCCGGTACGGTATCGCACCTGAGCGTCCAGGTGGGCGCGCAGGAGCTCGCTGAGATAGCCCGGCAGGGACGTGCCCTCCCGACGGGCAGGGCCGGTCTGGACGAACAGCGTGGCGACGAAGTAGATGCTTCCCGCGTACTGGGCCCCACGGCCGACCCAGCTCAACGGGTCTCCGGGTGCTTCCACCACAGCCGCCGCGCCCAGCGCCGTGGCGTTGAGGAGCAGCGCATTGGCGTATAGCGCGAAGAACGCCATGCCCGTTCTTCCGTAGAGGCCCACGAGCAACACGCCCCCGAACGCGTAGCACAGCGCGGCGGCGCTGAGGACAACCTGGCGCAGCGGCGTGGGGCCGCCGGGGCTCGCAAAGAACAAGGGCGTTCGCCCGGCGGCAGCCAGGGCGGCCACCAGCATTACCAGGAGAGCGGACCCGGCGTAGCCGCCGAGTCCCACCCGCAGCGCGGCATTTCTCGTCAGGGGCGTCCGGGTCGGAGAGCCGGTCACCAGGAGGCACGCGGCAGCAAGCTGGCAGGCGCCGCCGAGGAGCATCCCGACGTTGTGGACCGTGACCAGGAAGTTCGGGCCGTTTGCCACCAGGCCCCAGCCGGCCAGCAGCGTCCCCATAGCCGGGGCCACCAGCCCGATCCCGAACAGCACCAGCACCCGGGTCCCCTGCTCCACGTAGCTTCTCAGCGCCAGCAGCGCCACCGCCAGAGGGAGGCCGGCCACAAAGATGGTGGAGAGGATCGGCAGAAGAAGGGGCGGCTCGTAGGCGTTCTGGGTGGCGCTGCCCGCGAAGACTCCGGTGAGCAGGAGGGCGACCGTCAGGGGAATCGAGTGAAGGAAGATGGCGGAGGTGCGGCGCGTCATGTGCGTGACCCGGCGGCAACGCAATTCTACCCGCGGGAAGCGGAATCCGCAACTGCGGCCCGGCGCAATCCGCGGGTCCCCCACGGGTGCCGCCTTGACCGCCGGCAATGGCGCGCTTACAATTCCGGCAGAGGAAGCCATGGCGAAGATCGTCTCCATCATCCTGGGCGGAGGCCGGGGACAGAGGCTGTACCCTCTCACCGCCAAGCGCGCCAAGCCGGCCGTCCCCTTCGGCGGGAAGTTCCGGCTCGTGGACATCCCCATCTCCAACTGCATCCACGCGGGACTGCGGGAGATCTACATCCTCACGCAGTTCAACTCCGCCTCCCTGCACCGTCACGTGAACAACACGTACCGCTTCGACACGTTCGACAAGGGCTTCGTGGAGGTGCTGGCCGCCGAGCAGACGTTGAAATCCAGCGACTGGTACCAGGGCACGGCGGACGCGGTGCGAAAGAACTTCGTGCACTTCGCCGACCACGCTCCCACCCACTACCTGGTGCTGTCGGGAGACCAGCTGTACCGCATGGACCTGATGGAGATGTTCCGCGCGCACGTGGCCTCCGGCGCGGACGTCACCATCGCGGCCAAGCCGGTCACGCGGGACAAGGCGGCCGGGCTGGGGATCCTGCAGATCGACACCAGCTACCGGATCACGCAGTTCGTGGAAAAGCCCAAGCCGGAGGAGGACATCTCCGCGCTCACGATTCCCGCCCGTATCCGGGCGCGGGAGGAGCTGGACATCCGGGGAGACGCGTGGCTGGCCTCCATGGGCATCTACATCTTCTCCGCCGCGGCCATGGAAACGGCGGTGGACAACTCCTTTGCGGACTTCGGCTCCCAGATCATCCCCTCCGTCATCTCCAGCATGAAGGTGTGCGCGTCCATCTTTGATGACTACTGGGAGGACATCGGGACCGTGCGCAACTTCTACGAGGCGAACATAGGCCTCGCGGCCATCAACCCGGATTTCAACCTCTACCTGGAGAACGCCCCCATCTTCAGCAACCGCCGGGACCTGGCGCCGTCCAAGATCAACTACAGCACCATCTCCACGTCCCTCGCCTCGGAAGGCAGCATCATCACCAACGCCAACATCTCCAACTCCATCGTGGGCATCCGCACCATCATTGAGAGCGGGGCCAACCTGGACGGCGTCGTGTGCATGGGCGCGGACTACTACGAGACCCAGGATGACCGGGAGGAAAACGAGGGTGCGGGACGGCCGAACATCGGCATCGGCCGAAGCTGCATCATCAAGCGCGCCATCATCGACAAGAATGCCCGCATCGGGGAGAACTGCCGCATCGGCATCGACGCCATCCCGCGTCCGGACGGGGACTACGAGCAGTATTCCATCCGGGACGGCATCGTGGTGATCACCAAGGACGGAGTGCTGCCGGCCGGGACGGTGATATAGGCGCGCACGGCGGCGGTCTACACGAGCTGCGCCAGGCGGTCCTTCAGGAACTCGGACTTCTCTTTCAAGCCGATGGGGCCGGTCTTCAGGAGCAGGAAGTTAGGCTGTGACGGGTCCAGGGAGACCCGCCCCTGCCCTTCCTTCACCATGCGGACGATCCGGTCCACGGACACCTTGGAGAGCTTCGAGAACTCGATCCGAAGCGTCCCCTTCTCTTCCTTGATGGAAGTAATGAACAGCCGACGACAGATGATGCGGATCTCCGCCAGCGCGAGCACGCTCTGCATCTCGTCCGGGATGGGCCCGAAGCGGTCCTCGATTTCCCGGTAGACCCGGTCCAGCTCCTCCGCGGTGGTGATGCCCGCGATCTTCTTGTAGACCTCCATCTTTTCCATGGGGTCCGGGATGTAGGCGTCCGGGATGAAGCCGGAGTATTCCAGCTCCATGTAGACCTCCGGCGCCTCCTCCGGCTTCTCCCGGGAGAGAGCAGCCACCGCCTCGTCCAGCATCTTCAGGTACAGGTCGTATCCCACGGACAGGATCTGGCCGTGCTGCTCGCGTCCCAGGATGTTTCCCGCGCCGCGGATCTCCAGGTCCTTCAGCGCGATCTTGAAGCCGGATCCCAGCTCCGTGTGGTCGGAGATGATGCGCAGGCGCTTCATGGCGATCTCGCTGAGGGCGCGGCGGTCCGGGTACAGCAGGTAGGCGTATGCGGGGATGCCAGCCCGGCCCACCCGGCCGCGGAGCTGGTAGAGCTGGGAGACGCCGAAGTTGTCCGCGCGGTCGATGATGATCGTGTTCACGTTCGGGATGTCCAGGCCGTTCTCGATGATCGTGGTGGACAGCAGCATCTGCCGCTCGCCATGCACGAACGTGCGCATGACCTCTTCCAGCTCGTCGTCCGGCATCTGGCCGTGCGCCCTGGCAATGGAGACCTCCGGCACGAGGCCCTGGAGGAACGCGTGGATCTCGTCAATGGTCTCCACCCGGTTGTGCAGGTAGTAGACCTGGCCTCCGCGCTCGATCTCCGTGCGGATGGCGCGCGCCACCAGCTCGTCGTTGAACTCCTGGACAAACGTCTCTATGGGGAGACGGTTCTGCGGCGGCGTGTTCAGGATGCTCATGTCCCGCACCTTCATCAGGGACATGTTCAGCGTGCGCGGGATGGGCGTGGCGGTGAGCGTCAGGCAGTCCACGGAGGTCTTGATCTGCTTCAGGCGCTCCTTGTGCTTCACGCCGAATCGCTGCTCCTCGTCCACGATGAGCAGGCCGAGGTTCCGGAACTTCACGTCCTTCTGGATCAGGCGGTGCGTGCCGATGGCAATGTCCACCTCGCCGGCCGCGATGGCGGCCACCGCGGCGCGGACCTCCTTGGGCGTTCGAAACCGGGACAGCATGGCGATCTTCACCGGAAACCGCGTGAAGCGTTCCGTGAACGTCTCCACGTGCTGCTCCACCAGGATCGTGGTCGGGGCCAGCAGTGCCACCTGCCGGCCGCTCATCACGGCCTTGAATGCCGCGCGCAGCGCGATCTCCGTCTTGCCGTACCCCACGTCCCCGCACACCAGGCGGTCCATGGCCACGGGGGCTTCCATGTCGTGCTTCACCTCGTCTATGCAGCGAAGCTGGTCCTCCGTCTCCTGGTAGGGAAAGGCGGCCTCGAACTCGCTCTGCCAGTCTGTGTCCGGCCCGAATGCGAACCCGGGTTCCGCCTTGCGCCGGGAATACAGCTCCAGCAGGCCGTGGGCCAGCTCCTCCACCGCCTTCTTCGCCCGCTCCTTGCGCCGCTGCCAGGCCTTGCCTCCCAGGCTGTCCAGCGGCGGCTTCTTCCCCTCCTGCCC
>DASRZR010000131.1:0-8258 GCA_035686185.1 Spirochaetia bacterium
CCCCAGAGCCGGATCCAGAGGACGCTGGCCTCATCGCCCCGGCGGATTCCCAGCCGTATGATGCGCTCACCCAGCTCCGGGTCTGTCTCGGACCGCAGTTGTTCCGCGCTCTCTATCCTGCCGCCCCGGATATGGGCCCGGAGGAAAGCCGCGAATCGAAGTGGCGCGCCGGGGTTGGCGAGCTTTTCCGTGAGCACGTGCATCCGGGGGAAACGGGAAGACATCGAGATGAGGACGGAAAACGCGACGCGGGCCCGGAAGAGGTGGAGCACCAGGCGGTCGTGCCGGGGCTGGTGGATCTCCTGGACCAGGCTGCCGGGAAGGGCAAGCTCTTCCAGCACCCGGTCGATCTCCTTCCAGTTCAGCGAGCTTCCGGCCGCCTGGCTCATGTCACCACGGAGAGGAAGACGCGCTCATCGTCCGGTGAGTGGAACACGAGGCGGATGGAAGCCGGCGCGGGGTTGCTGATGCACCACGCCGTCAGCGTGTCCCGGACAACGCGTGCCGCCAGGTCCCTCGGGTACCCGTAGATCCCGGTGGAGATTGCTGGAAACGCGACACTCGCGGCGCCAAGACGCACCGTCAGCTCCAGACTGGATCGGTAGCACGATGCCAGCAGCCCCGGCTCCCCGGATGAGCCGCCGTGCCATACCGGCCCGACCGTGTGGATGACCCAGCGCGCCGGAAGCTGGCCCGCGGTGGTCTCCACCGACTGCCCGGTTGGCAGACCGCTGGGATACCGGTCCCGACGCAGGCCCTGGCAGGCCTCGAGGATGGAGGGACCGCCGGCCCGGTGAATGGCACCGTCCACGCCGCCGCCGCCGAGGAGGCCGGAGTTGGCGGCGTTCACGATCGCGTCCACCGCTGTCTTCGTGATGTCCCCCGTCTGAACCGTCACCCGTCCGCCCAGAAGCTCCCTGCTCACAGCAGTTTCCTTATCTCCGCTATCATATAGAAGGAACCGGTAACGAGAATGGTCCGGGTTCCGCCGGATTCCTCGCGCGCGCGCGCCAGCGCCCTGGCGGGGTCCTTCTCGAGAATCGTGGCGGGGTTGTGTCCACGGAAGATCTCCGCCACGGAATGAGGGTCGCTTTCCTTGAAGGTCCCGGGAGTGGAGATGATGATCCGCGAGAATGCCGGCGCCAGGATGGCGGCCATCTCCAGGGGCTTCTTCCCGGAAACGGACCCGAACACCAGCACCGCCTCTCCCGGGAAAACGGCCTGGAAGGATTCCAGAAGCCGCGTGACGGCAAGGGGCGTGTGGGCCCCGTCCAGCACGATCGTCGGCTTCCCCTGCCTGACTTCCATCCGGCCCGGCAGGAACGTGGCACCGAACCCCGCCGCGTAGCTGCCGGCCGGAATCTCCGGCATGGTCCGCCTCAGGGCCAGCAGCGCCAGGGCCGCGTTCTCCGCCTGAAACCGGCCCAGCAGGGAAAGACGGAACGATTCGAGCGGGCCCGCGCGCAGGCGCAGGGAGAGGTCCGTGCCCGACTCATCCACCCGCACGGAGAGGTCCGCCATCTCCTCGTCCAGGAACGTGAGCGGGCTCCCCCGTTCGCGCGCGGCCTGGACGAACACTTCGCGGGCGCCCGCCGGCTGCAGCCCGACAAACGCGGGGACGCCGGGCTTGATGATGCCGGCCTTCTCCGCGGCGATCTTCTCCAGCGTGTCTCCCAGCACGTCCATGTGCTCCATGTCCAGCGGCGTGATGATCGACGCGCGCGGGGTGATGACGTTCGTGGCATCGAGGCGGCCGCCGATGCCCACCTCGATGACCGCGTGCGTGCACCCGCACTCCCGGAAGTACAGGAACGCCAGGAGCGTGAACAGCTCGAACGTGGTGGGGGCGAAGTTGCCGGGCATCCCGGACCCGGCCAGCTCATCCACGGCCTTCTTTGCCGCCCGCCCCACCTGGACGAGGACGGGTTCCCGCGCCGGCCCGCCGGCAAGGACGATGCGTTCCCACGGGCTGGCGACGTGGGGGGACATGTAGATGCCGGTGCGGTATCCGGCGGCGTGCAGCACCCCGGCAAGAAGGGCCGCGGTGGACCCCTTTCCCTTCGTACCCGCCACGTGGAAGCAGGCGAGCGCCGCATCGGGGTTCCCGAAGATCTCCAGGAGCCGGCGCATCCGGTCCAGCCGGTAGGCCCGCTTGTCCGTGGGGAGATTGCCTTTTTCGAAGTTCGTGAAAGACTCGACCCAGGAGAAGACGTCCCGGGCCGTGCTCATCCCGCCCTGGTCACCGTGGGTGACGTGCTCCGTCATCGGCGCAGGACCGAGGTCTCCCTTTCCATCGTGCCGGTCCGCAGGATCTCGTGGATCTTGTACGTGCCGTACTTGCGGGCTTTCAGGAACCCGTTCCAGGCCGCGTCGGCCAGCCGGCCGGCCTTCACGAGGTCCAGGAGCCACTGGTCCGTGTACTGCGGGTCCTGCTGGGGGAAGCCGGCCTGGATCTCCAGCAGCCATGCCTGGTTGTAGTCCTCCTGGGAGCCGATGTGGGGCGCCATGATGATGGGGATGCCCAGGCCGCAGTAGAAGGACAGCTCGCTGGGCTTTGTCCACAGGAGGTCGGTGGTGCGCATGCACTGCGTGAAGCCCTTGAAGTACTCCTCCAGGCTCTCGCCATAGATGATGCGGATCTGCGGCAGCCCCAGGTCCTTCTTCATGCCTTCAAGGTACGCGAGGACCTCCGGCCGGATGCCGGCCAGCACGTTGTAGGCGATCTCTCCCTTGGCGATCCTGTCCCGCAGGCTGCGGGCCACCTGGTAGGCAATGTCCGTCTGCGCCCCGGCGCCTCCCACGGCAAACGTGATCGTGAGCGTGCGCGCCTGCGCAAAGCGGCAGTTCTTCGAGCCCAGGAAGTGCTCCACGTTCAAGCCGTGCAGGGGCCAGAAGCGGTTGGTGGGATCCAGGTAGCGCAGCCGCTGGCCGAAATCCCATTTCAAGATGCTCAGGTTCTCGTCCCCGAGAAGCTCCACCGGGATGGGGAAGCCCGTGAGCCAGATCCGCTCGTTGGGGATGCCGTACTCGTTCAACCGCCGCACGGCGCGTCCGCACGGGGCAAGGTACGTGATCTTGCTCTCCCGCGGGTTCTCCGCCACCCAGACACGGTTGACCTCCGCGTCACAGATCACGCAATACACCCGGCCGAACCCCGCCATGTCCGCCGCGATGGCGGGAGCGTAGAACGTGGTCACCAGCGGCAGCGGCTTCTCCCGCATGCGCCGGATGAGATCCGCGCACATGCCGGAGTTGATGAGGTTCTTCAGCCAGCCCACCTGGAAGGAAGGCGCGGACAGGTCCCGAAGCGGGTAGAACGGCGGGATGTTCTGAAGCCGGTCCAGCAGGCCGAACACCGCGTTGCCGATGAGCGGCCAGCTCTTTGTGCGGGAGAGAAACTCGTAGCTGCGGCGCATCCTCTCCCACAGCTTGGCCTCCCCGGGGGGCGTGTTGGCGGTGCGGCCCAGGGTGACCAGCCCCTCCTCGGCGATGTCCCGCAGCGGGTAGGCGGCCCGCTGGTGCCCCAGTCCCATGTCCGCGGTGGCCACCCAGGCGTTTACGTCATGGGGGCGGCGCGGCGCGCGGGCTCGCGGCGCCTGCGAGGGGTCCGACCGTCGCGGCCGGGCAACGTTCTTGTGGGCGGCGGACCGGGCCGGCGCGGTGCGTTTCTCAGCGCGGGCTGACTTTCTGGGGCTCATTGTTTCTCCTTTCCCTCAGCGCCTTGGCATGCGCGGGAAAACCCTCGTAGTCGGCGAGCGTGATCGCCGCGTCCCTCAGCCGGCCGGCACCCTCTGCCGTGAGGCAGGCCACCGAGGAGAACTTCAGGAAGTCCCGAACGGACAGCGCGGAGATGGTCCGCGCCCGACCGCCGGTGGGCAGGACGGCGTTTGCTCCAATGGCGTAGTTGGCAAGAGAGAAGGGGGTGTGCTGGCCCAGCAGGATCTCTCCGGCGTGGTGCACGTGGGACAGGGTCTCCAGCGGGTCCCGCGTGGCGATCTGCAGGTGCTCCGGTGCCACCGCGTCCGCGATGAGCGCCGCCTCCTCCATGTCCGCGGCAATGACGATCCCGCCGTAGGTCGCCAGCACGCTCGACACGTATCCCGAGCGCGGCTCAGGCAGCGCTGCTACGATGCCGGGCAGCAGGGCTGCCACCGCCTCCGCGGTGGGACGGCTGTCCGTGACGAGCAGTGCCTGGGAGTCCGGGCCATGCTCGGCCTCGATGCAGAGGTCCAGGGCAAGCCGCGCGGGGTCCGCGCTGGCGTCCGCAAGGATCATTGACTCCGAGGGGCCGGCCGGCAGTCCCACGTCCACCACCGGGGCCAGCAGGCGCTTGGCCGCCGCCACGTACTGGTTGCCCGGACCCAGGAGCTTGTGCACGGGACGGATGCTCGCCGTCCCGTAGGCGAGCGCCGCCAGCGCCTGCACGCCGCCCACCCGGTAGACCTCGTGCACGCCGCAGAGGCGCGCGGCGAACAGCGTGGCCGGGTCGCACCGGCCCTGGCGGTCCGGGGGTGTGACGAGCACCCGTCGCGGTACCCCTGCCACGAGCGCGGGCATGGCCATCATGTAGGTGGAAGAGGGGAAACTGCCCTTTCCCCGGGGCGCGTAAAGGGCCACCGAGGCAATCGGCGTGGCCCGCTCCCCGGCGTAGACCCCGGGCTGCACCTCGGAGAGGCTCATCGGCACGGGAAGCTGCCGCTCGTGGCACACCCGCACGTTGGCCGCGCACGAACGGATGGCGTCCTTGACCTCGAGGCTCAGCGCCCGTTCCGCCTCCAGGAACTCCTGTTCGCTCACGGCCAGGGGTACGCCCGACAGGTCGGCGCCATCGAACTGCTTTTCGTAGCGTCGGAGAGCCTCGTCCCCGCCGGACCGCACGCCGTCTATGATCTCCTGCGCGCGCGGCAGGACCGCGGAAATGTCCTGCTCCGACCGGCAGAGAATCTTCTCCTTCTCCCCGGCATCCAGGGATGCCCAGTTCACCAGGCGCACGTGCATAGAGGCTACTGTACCGGGTGCCCCCGCCCCCGTCAACGCTGGACGCGTCTTGCGGAGGGCCGCGCCGGCCGCGTTTACGCGGGCTCCATCTTGACTTCCAACGCCTCCGTACTTACATTTTTCGCAGTTGAATGTCTCTCGCATCCACCACGACACTGATTAGGAACGTGAGGGGAAATCCGGGCGGCACAAGGAGCGGGAGAGCCGCGCGCCCGGAGAACGCTACGGAATACCCTGGCGGCACAAATGCCACGGAGTACCGTGGCCGCGAGAGAGCGGAACTCAACAAAGGAGTACCACCATGGGACGAGTAATCGGAATCGATCTCGGCACCTCGAACTCGGCCGCGGCTGTCATGGAAGGCGGTCGGCCGGCCATCATTCCCTCGGCGGAAGGCGCGGGGGTTTCCTCGGGAAAGGCGTTCCCTTCCTTCGTGGCGTTCACGAAGGAGAGCGACCGCCTGGTGGGGGAGCCGGCGCGCCGGCAGGCGGCCATCAACCCGGACGGGACCATCTATGCGGCCAAGCGCAAGATGGGAACGGACCACAAGTTCAAGGTCTTCGGCAAGGACTACAGCCCCCAGCAGATCTCCGCCTTCATCCTGCAGAAGATCAAGCAGGATGCGGAGGCCTACCTCGGGGACGCGGTGGAAGAGGTGGTGATCACCTGCCCCGCGTATTTTGACGACAACCAGCGCACCGCCACCAAGGACGCCGGCGAGATCGCCGGGCTGAAGGTGCTGCGCATCATCAACGAGCCCACGGCGGCCTGTCTTGCCTACGGCCTGGAGAAGGCCGGCAAGGAGCTGAAGATCCTCGTCTTCGACCTCGGTGGCGGGACCCTGGACGTCACCATCATGGAGATGTGGAAGGAGGGCGGGTTCAAGGTCGTGGCCACCAGCGGGGATACCCAGCTTGGCGGCACGGACATGGACAACGCGTTCGTGGACTACATCGAGAAGGAGTTCCAGAAGCAGACTGGCATAGATCTGAAAAAGGACACGATGGCCACCCAGCGCGTGCGGGAAGCCGCGGAGAAGGCCAAGGTGGAGCTGTCCAGCACCATGTCCACGGACATCAACCTTCCCTTCATCACGGCGGATGCCACGGGGCCCAAGCACCTCACCATGACGGTGAACCGGGCCAAGCTGGAGGAGCTCATCGGGCCCATTGTCCAGCGCTGCCGCGGGCCGCTGGAAACCGCCCTCAAGGACGCCAAGGCCGCGTTCTCCAAGGACGGCGTGCAGTTCAACGAGACCGGCGCGGACATCGACAAGATCATCATGGTGGGCGGTCCCACGCGCATGCCGATCATCCAGAAGTTCGTGGAGGACTTCTTCGGGAAGAAGATCGAGCGCGGCGTGGACCCCATGGAGTGCGTGGCCATGGGCGCGGCCATCCAGGCGGCCATCATCAAGGGAGAGGTGAAAGACGTCCTGCTCCTTGATGTCACCCCGCTGTCTCTGGGCATCGAGACGCTGGGCGGCGTGAGCACGAAGCTCATCGAGCGCAACACCACCATCCCCACGCGAAAGAGCGAGATCTTCTCCACCGCGGCAGACAACCAGACGGAGGTCACCATCCGGGTGCTCCAGGGCGAGCGCCCCATGGCCAACGACAACGTGGAGCTGGGACGGTTCAACCTCGTGGGCATCCCGCCGGCGCCGCGCGGCGTGCCGCAGGTGGAAGTGGCCTTCGACATCGACGCCAACGGCATCGTGAGCGTGGCCGCCAAGGACCTGGGGACCGGCAAGCAGCAGTCCATCAAGATCACGGCCCCCAAGAAGCTTTCAAAGGAAGAGATAGAGAAGATGGTCCGGCAGGCGGAGCAGTTCGCCGCGGATGACGCCAAGAAGAAGGAAGAGGTGGAGGCCGTCAACCAGGCGGACACCCTTGCCTACTCGGTGGAGAAGTCCCTGAAGGACTACGGGGACAAGGTGAGCCAGGCGGAACGAGCCGAGATCGAGGCCAAGCTGAACGATCTTCGCTCCGCGATCAAGGACAAGAACGTTGACCGCATCAAGAAGGCGGCGGACGACCTGACCAAGGCGTCCCACAAGCTGGCGGAGGAAGTGTACAAGCAGCAGGCCGGCCCGCAGGGCGGCGGATCCCAGGCCGGACCGGATGCGGGGCCGAGCGCCGGCGGCGCCGGCCCGCAGGCGAACGCCAGCGGCAAGAAGGACGACGACGTCATCGACGCCGAGTTCCACGAAGAGAAGAAGAAGCAGTAGCACGGCGGGCCCCGGGGCCACCGGGGCGGCCGTTCGGCCTTCCATGGCCTCGGCCGCCCTCGCCCTCCGTGGCTACGGGCCCTTCTTCATATGGCGACGTCAACCAAGCGCGACTATTACGAGATCCTCGGAGTCAGGAAAGGCGCCACGCCGGAAGAGCTGAAGAAGGCCTACCGGGAGCTGGCGCTGAAGTCCCACCCGGACCGCGTGCCGCCGGAGCAGAAGAAGGAAGCCGAGGACAAGTTCAAGGAGATCTCGGAAGCCTACGGCGTGTTGTCCGACCCCCAGAAGCGGGGGCTGTACGACCAGTACGGCCACGCGGGAGTGGACCAGAAGTTCCGCCAGGAGGATATCTTCCGCGGGACGGACTTCCGCAGCGTCTTTGAGGGGTTCGGGGACTTCGACGTGGGCACCGGGTTCGTGGACGTGCTGAACGACCTGGGCTTCGACCTGTTCGGTACCGGGGGCCGGCGCAAGCGCCGTGCATCTCCGCGCGCGGCAGCCCGCTCCCTTGACCTGGAGGCGCCGCTGTCCGTGACGCTGGAGGAGGCCTGGCGGGGAACGCAGAAGAACGTGAGCCACCAGGGGCGCACGCTCACGGTCACCGTCCCCCGCGGCGTAAAGACCGGCTCCCGGCTGCGCATGAAGGGGGAAGGGGAATCGCACGGCCGGGACCAGGGTGATCTCTACCTCGTGGTGGACGTGATGCCTCACCCCTCCTTCCAGCGGCAGGAGAACGACCTTCTCACCGAGGTGTCCGTCACCCTTCCGCAGGCGCTTCTCGGGGCGGACCTCAGCGTCCCGACGCTGGAGGGCAGCGTGGTGATGAAGATCCCTGCCGGCACGCAGGCCGGGAGCACGTTCCGCCTGCGCGGCAAGGGAATGCCCGACCTGCGCGGAGGCGCGCCCGGTGATGAGCTGGTCAGAGTGAACGTACAGATACCGAAGAACCTGAACCCGAGGCAGAAGGAGCTCGTGGAGGAGCTGGCCAGGTCCCTGGAAGGATAGGGCCGCCTCAGGCCACGGGTCC
>DASRZR010000132.1:0-5010 GCA_035686185.1 Spirochaetia bacterium
ATGCTGCGTCCCATCACCACCGTGGTCATCACCATGGCCATGGTGAACTCGTTCAAGGTATTTGACATCATCTACGTGATGACCCGGGGCGGCCCCTACTCGTCCTCGGAGACGCTCGCCGTCTCCATGTTCCGGGAAACCTTCACGCTGTTCCACATGGGCTACGGCGCGGCCATCTCGGTGGTCCTGTCCCTCATCGTGATCGTGATCTCCGCGGCCTACATCCGGCGCATGACCAAGCGCGACCTGCTGTACTACTGAGAGGGAGGGGCCGGATGAGCAGGTGGCTGAAAAAGGTTCCCCTCTACGCCGTGTTGATCGTCCTGGTGGCGCTGTGGCTGCTGCCGGTGGCCAGCTCGTTCCTCGTGTCGTTCAAGAGCTCGCAGGATTTCGTGTCCCAGACGTGGGCCGACCTGCCCACGAAGTTCTTCTTCTTCCAGAACCTCGCCACCGTGTTGAAGAACTACCGGCTGCAGAACAACCTGGCAAGCTCCCTGCTGTACGCCTCCGTGGGCACCGTCGTGGTCGTGTTGTGCGCGTCCATGGCGGGCTTCAGCATCGTGCGCCTTCGGCCGAAGTTCAACTTTTTCCTGTTCCTCGTGATCTACAGCGGCACGCTGTTCCCGTTCCAGATGTATCTCATCCCGGTCTACCGCCTGTTCAATACGCTGGGCCTGTACGATACGCGCGTCGGCATGATCCTCATCTACTCGGCCATCTGCATCCCGTTCAGCCTGTTCGTCTACCGCGGCTTCTACACCACGATCCCTCGCGAGATCGAGGAAGCAGCGAAGCTGGACGGCTGCGGCCCGGTGCGTTCATTCTGGTCGGTCTTTCTCCCGCAATCCCTGCCGCCCACGGCCGTCGTGGCGCTGTTCCAGGCCACCTGGATCTGGAACGACCTGCTGTTCGGCATGGTGCTCTCCCGGCAGGAGCAGATCCGCCCCATCATGGTGGCGGTGGCAACGATGACCGGCTACGGGGGGGGCAACATCCCCTGGATCATGACCGCGGTGATCTTCACGTCCCTCCCCACCATCCTTCTGTTCGTCGCCCTTCGGAAGTTCTTCATCCAGGGGATGGTCTTGAACGTCAGTTCCTGAGTACAGTCCGGAATTGATGTCCCCGCCACTTCTCGATGCTCTCGGGCTGGTCGCCTCCTACGCGTTCGTCTTCGGCCTGATCGGGCTGGCGTCGCTTCTGCTGCGGCGACGAGTGCTCGGTCCGGGCGTGACCCGCAAGATCATCCACATCGGCGTGGCCCACTGGTGGCTGATCGCCATGGCGACCATGGACGACCCCTGGGTGGCCTCCGTCGGACCCGCCAGCTTCATCGTCATCAATACGCTGGCCCTCCGGCGGCGCCTGCTGCCGGCCATGGAAGGGGAAACCGAACGGCGCAACCTGGGCACGATCTGGTTTCCGGTGTCCCTGCTGGCGCTGGTGAACCTGTGCTGGCGCGGCGTGATGCCGGTCTGGGTCGGGGGGATGGGGGTGCTGGTGCTGGGGTGGGGAGATGGGCTTGCCGCGCTGGCGGGCGAGGGCAATGGCGCCCCCGGGGTGCGGCTCTGGGGAGGGAGGAAGAGCGCGGGCGGGTCGATCGTGATGTTCGCCGCGTCGTTTGTCGTGGCGCTGGTCTTCACACTCGCCTGCAACTCGCGCTACGGGACGCTCCTGCCGGCCATCGGCGTGGCCACGGTGACCGCGGCAGCGGCCGCGGCGGTGGAGCTCCTGACCCCCTGGGGCCTGGACAATCTCAGCGTTCCGCTTGCCGTGGCGGTGCTTTACTCCGTACTTTTGCGCTGAAACAACATGCGGGAGCGTACAGAGAAGCGCTGCATTCTGGTTGCCGGTATGCACCGAAGCGGGACTTCGGCGCTTTCAGGTGTTCTTCAGGCGTGCGGGGTCAACATGGGCGCGACGCTGCTGCCTCCCGCCGCCGACAATCCCCGGGGCTTTTTTGAGGACGCGGAGGTAGTCCGTCTGAATGACAGACTCCTCGCCGCGGAGGGGATGCCCGGGTCCTGGGACTCCCTGCTTCTGCGGGAGGATGGTCCTCCGCAGCAGAATCACCTGGACGAGCTGCTGCCGGAGGCCGTTTCCATCGTACGCAGCGAGTACGGCGATTCACCGTTGATCGGGATGAAGGACCCGCGCCTGTGTCATCTTCTGCCCTTCTGGTCCCGCGCGGCGACGCTGGCGGGGTACACGCCATCGGTCGTCTTCATCTACCGCCATCCTCTGGAAGTAGCCGCTTCCTTGGGGACGCGCGGCGGTACGGAGGAGGTCCCCGGTGTCCTCCTCTGGGCTCGCCATGTCCTGGATTGGGAGATTGACTCGCGGGCGCTCCCCCGCTGCATCGTGTCGTACGACAGACTGCTTTCCGATCCCCTGGCCACGGTGGCGAGCATACAGTCCAGCCTCGCGGTGACGTTTCCATCTGATTCCCACGGAACAGGGGACGCCATCCGTGGCTTTCTCTCCCAGGACCTGCGGCATCACTCGCGAGCGGGCCGGCAGATGGATGGCTACCCGGAGTCAATCGTTCGTCTTGCCAGCCTCATGAAGGATCTGGCGTGCGGGTTGCGCCAGGACGATGAGGAAACCCGCGCGGAAATGGATCGCATACGCCGAGAGCAGGAGTTCTGGCTCCGTCCGATCTGCGCCGGCTACTGGCGGGAAGTGCGCGCCCGGGAGGAGCTGAGCAAGGAAGTGGCCGATATCAGGGAAAAGGTTGCGCGAATCCGCGCTTCACGGACCTTCATCGCAGCCCAGTGGGCCGCGGCGCCTTATCGTGGGCTCCGTCAGCTCGTGCGGAAGCTGGGCGCGCGGACCGCGTAGCCCACGCGCCAACCACGTCATACTGGGTCGCCCATGACAGTGACCGCGTTCCTCGCATTTCGGAACGAACAAGCCTGCCTCGCGAATGCCCTGCGACATCTCACGGCAAACGGGGTGCGCTTCTTCCTTATCGACAACGGCTCCGACGACGGCTCCCGCGAGGTGTGCCGGCGGCCCGAGTTTGCCGACTCCCTCGTTGGGATCGAACGCCTTGCATTCTCGGGCGCGTTTGAGCTGCAGCGCCAGCTCGAGACCAAGATGCGGCTGATCGAGAGCACTGATACTGACTGGGTGATTCACCTGGATGCGGACGAGATGATGCACTCCTTTCGTCCCGGGGAAACCCTGCACGCGGCAATCCAGCGTATCGATGCGGAAGGCTTCACCGCCATTGATTTCCAGGAGTTTGTCTTCCTGCCGTTGGAGAACGACTACGTGTCGGACCTCCCGGGATTCCCGGACATCCGCACCTACTACTTCTTCGCCCCGGCAGCCCTCCGGTTGGTCCGCGCCTGGAAGAAACAGCCGGGCGTGTCCATGGTTGACTCGGGAGGTCACGTGGCCGTCGGTCCAGAGCTGAGAATCGCTCCGGAGAAAATGGCGCTCCGTCACTACATGTTCCGCTCGCAGGCCCACGCTTTCTCAAAATACTCCGAGCGGTCCTTTTCCAAGGACGAGCTGGCGCGCGGGTGGCATCAAAACCGCGTCTCACGGGCGGCGTCCGCGTTTGCGTTTCCCGGCCGGGGGGAGCTTCAGGTCCTGCCGGACGCTCAGTCGCGGGAACTTTCAACGGACCGGCCGCGCGTGCGGCACTACTGGGAGTGGAGAAAGCCGCGGGAGAACCGGTGCGCTCATCAAAACGCCGTCGGCGAAATCGCGGTGGTGATGGCCACGCCGCCCGGTTTCAATCCGGGGATGCTCCTCAGCGAGATGGCGGCGGTCGACTTCTTCCGCAGCCGCGGCCTGCTTCCGGCCGTGAGGTTCTACCGCTTCATCCCGCTGGAGAAGCGCCTGGGCCACCTTGCTGAAAGCGTCAGGGAGCGAACCCTCCGCCGATGCGACATTGGATTGTCGTTTCAGCACCTGGGAACCCCTGCGTCGGTCAACGGGTCACGGCTGCTGTTCTGGGGTGATTACCTTCACATGTGGCAGTACGTGCGAGCGGTGTCCGGGCTCCTGGGCCCGGGCCATAGCGTCGAGGACCTGCTGCTGCTGGCCTCAGCGGATCCCCGTACGCTGTCCGAAACAGTATCGTGCGGTACGACGCTTCTGTTCAACTCCGCGCGGGACCTGGCGGACCCGGCCTATGGCCCCCTGCTGGCGCGGCTGGCGCTGAACTGCCGACTGATGCTGGTTCGTGACATGGTATCCGCCGCCCAGCTCTCGATGCTGACTGGCAGGGGGCTGGAGGACCACCTTGGAATAGACGCCGTGCAGTTCTTCTCGGCACGGGAGAACTGGCGGGAGAGCTGGCCGGCGGGGATGGAAAGGACACCTTTCGAACCGGGAGGCGGACTGCTGTTCCTGGGTCGGGACCGGCACCGACGCCGGGAGGCGGCCGCCGTTGTGGGCCGTCTCGGCTCGGCTCTCGGCGCACGGTTTCGCTGGCTCCCCTGGGGGGACGCTTCAGCGTTTCCGTTACTGGCGGAGATTCCCGCTCTGGGTGCCCGGCAGGCCCGCGATGATCCGTATCCCTCCCTTGGTTCCCTGGTGGCCTCCGTTGCTTCCGCCCGGATCGTTGTCACCGACACCTACCACCTCGCGGTGACCGCGTGGACGTACGGAGTTCCGGCGGTACTGCTGCAGGGTCACTATTGGCCGCGGGAGCGCGACGTGAGCGCGGGAAGCTGGTTATCCCGTATCGACAAGCGCCACGCTTTCTATTCACAGTATGGGCTGATGGATTTCTACCTGCCGCCGGACGTCTTCGAGGACCGAGAGCGACTGAAGGCAACCCTTGATAACATCGCCGCGCTCGTGGCGGATGCTCGGATTGGAATGCGTCATCGAGAGGTCGTTCGGACGTCGGCGTCGCGAGTGGCCACGAAGCTCGCATCGGCGCTGGACGTTCCTTCCTGATACGCACAAAAGGAGAGTGTGGGTGAGTTTCTGGGGGGGATTGATCCTGGGGCTGGCGGTGAATGGAGCAGCGGCCGTGTTCGTGCTGTG
>DASRZR010000133.1:0-2983 GCA_035686185.1 Spirochaetia bacterium
TCTTCCATGGCCGAGTCGTTCAGGGTGAGCACCGGTATCCCGCTGCCTCGGGCCTCCAGCTCTGACTGGAGGCTCGTCACCACGGTGCGAACGCCCTTCAGGCTCCCCTCCGACAACCGTTCGGCGATCCGCCGCAGCGCCCAGATCGCGGTGGAGCCGGTGCCGAGCCCCAGCTTCATGCCGTCACGGACGTAGCGGTCCGCGGCGTAGGTTCCCAGGATCTTTTTCAGCTCTGCCTGCTCTGCCATTGTTTGCCAACGTTGTGCCTACCGTATACACTGAACTCAAGGCGAGCGTACAGTGGAGCCCTCCATCCTCTCCGACATGCCGTTTGCCGACTTCCTTGACCAGGTCCAGGACGGCCTGTACATCGTGGACACCTCCGGCGCCATCGTGTTCTGGAACCGCGCAGCGGAGGAGCTGACCGGGTTCTCCGCGTCCGCGGCGCTCGGCAAGAGCTGCCGGGACCAGGACCTGCTGGGCTACCGCACCGTCACGGGAGAAGACCTCGGCACGGTGGAGGCCTCCCCGCTCCTTCGATGCATGGCAAGCGGGGCCGGAGGCACGGTGCCTCATCTCGTCGTTGCCCGCAGCGCAACGGGCCGGCCGCTTCCCCTTTCACTCAGCGTAAGCCCGCTGAAGGGGAGAAACGGTTCCCTGCGTGGCGCGGTGGCCCTGTTCCACGGGATGAGAGAGGAGTACCAGCAGCGGAAGCTGGCCGTGGAGATCCAGAAGCGCACCATCACGTCCCGCGGGTTCACGAGGAACGGGGTCCGCGTGGAGACGCTGTTCTCCCCGGTGGACGAGATAGGAGGCGACTTCGTGGAGGCGTTCTTCCTGGACGATCACACGCTGATTGCCACGCTCGCGGACGCCACCGGCCACGGCATCTCTGCCTCCCTGTTCACCATGGCGTACAAGACGCTCCTGCACGCCACGCTCGCCCAGCGGCAGACACCCGGCGGCATCCTGGAGCAGGTGAACACGAGCTTCCTGGAAAGCGCCGGCATCGACGGGTACTACATCGGGGCCTGCGTGGTGCGCTACGACACGGCGCGGAGACGCGGCACCTACGCGTCCGCCGGCCACCCGCCGGGGCTGGTGCTCCGCCCGGAGGGCACGGGCGCGCGGGTCCGGGCCGAGATCGTGACCCGGTCCCCCATGCTTGGGATGAACGATGCGGCCCGGTTCGTGGAGGTCGAGTTCGAGCTGGCCGCCGGCGAGAGGCTTCTCCTGGTGTCGGACGGCATCACGGAGGCGCGCGTGACCGGAGGAGAGCAGCTCGGCGTGGCCGGCCTGGACTCGTTCTTCCGCCACTACGAGGGAAGCTCCCCCCTTCCCGACCTGCTCTCTCGCATCCAGGGCTACGGCTCCGGCCGGGCCGCGGATGACATGAGCGCCATGCTCGTGTCCCCTGACTGAGAGGGCCGGTACAGCGTATCGGACCACCCGGCTTGCCGACACAGAGCCATTTCCCTATAGTGTCGGAATTATGCCCTGCCAGCCGATACTCAAGAGGATGAAGCCCCGGCCTGCTGCCCTGCTCCTGTCCGCGATCCTGCTCACGGTCGCGGCTTGCGCATTCGCGGACCCGGAGATGCAGGGACTTGCGTCCTGGTACGGCGGCAAGTTCCACGGCCGGCTCACCTCCAGCGGAGAGGTGTTCGACACGAACACGATGACCGCCGCGCACCGGCAGCTTCCCTTTGGCACGATGGTCCGGGTGACGAACCTGGACAACGGCAGGTCTGCCATCGTGAAGATCAACGATCGCGGGCCGTTCGTGGAGGGACGCATCATCGACCTCTCCCGCGCCGCGGCCGAGTCACTGGACATGCTGGCCTCCGGCGTGGCGCGGGTCTCCCTGGAGATCGTCGCGTTCTCCGGGGACCCCGACGTCTACGCCATCCAGGTGGGCGCCTACGGCGTGGGAGCCAACGCGGAGAAGGCAAAGCAGGCCCTGGAATCCGCGGGGTTCCTCGTCACCATAGAGACCACCGGCCTGAACGTGGCGCGCGTCATGATACGTGACATTCCCGCCGCCACGCTGGCAGAGACACGCCGCAAGCTGGAAGGGCTGGGCTACCTGCAGTACCTGGTGCGGAAAGAGAAGACCGAACCGCCGGTCGTCTCCGCGCACGCGGTGAGCCTGCCGGTGGCCGCCACGATCCCATGAAGAGCTGACGCTCGATGAAATCAGCCTCGCGCATCGTCGGCTGGGGACTCGTTGCCTGCGGCGCCGCGAGCATATTCGTCGGGGTCAGTCCGCTGTTCGAGGTGCGCCTGGAGGCCTACCTGCTCGGCATTGGCCTGTTCGGCGCCGGAGCCTGGGTGCTCGCGGGCCAGGACCTTCGGGACACGATTCGACGCGCCATCGGCGCCGTTCGAAGCTCCCGGAAGCTGTCCCATCGCGCCGGCACATCCGGCTCCGCCTCCCGCGTGAACGGCGAGCCGGCGCTGCAGGACCGGCTCCTTCCCGTCCGTATCCTGAAGCTCGCCCAGCGGCACGCCGGCATCCTCACGGTGGCACGGGTCGCGATGGAACTGAATGTTCCCCTGGACCAGGCGCAGGCCGGCCTCGATGAGTGCGTCCGATCCGGCAACGCGGTGCCGGACTACGACATCCCCCACGGCCACGCCCTGTACCGCTTCCCCGAGTTCATCTCGGGCGGACCGCCGCGGCTTGCGGATTAGAAGGAGGCGAGCGCGCGGAAAGCGCCTCCGACGTTGACACCCGCAGGACCCGCCGCTAAACTCACGTTTCGTTCTTTCGCCCCAGTAGCTCAGCTGGATAGAGCGACGGTTTCCTAAACCGTAGGTCGGATGTTCGAGTCATCTCTGGGGCAAAAATGATTCCCGATCGCAGAAAGAACTGTGAATAGTTGCTTCCGCCGGAGCGTCGGTGCGCGGAGTTCTGTGAGATAGAAGATGTCAGACAGTGCCGACGTGGCGTTGACAGAAACTAGGGGCAGGCCACCATTGT
>DASRZR010000134.1:0-3629 GCA_035686185.1 Spirochaetia bacterium
GAGGCAGAGGCGCTCAGCGTCCGTGACGCCGCACGCGATGGCGCACGCGCTGATGTCGAACAGCCCGCCCGCCACGGGGGTGCCCTCGGCGAGGCCGGTGGCCTCCGCCGCCGCGCGGGTCACCCGGCCGCAGATCTCGGCGGAGCCCCGGACCGGCGGAAGCTTGTCCGCGATCCCCTGCAGCCCGTAGGCAACCAGCAGGTCGGGGTCGTAGCGGAGGCGGTGAATGTCCATGAGGCTGGTGCCGGAATAGTCGGTGACCTCGGCGAAGGCCTCCCCCGTGAGCCGGTGGCGGATGAAGTCCTTGCACATGAACACCCAGCGGGCGCGTTCCAGTTCCCGCGGACGGTGGTCGCGGAACCAGGCCAGGAGCGCGGCGGGCTGGGCGGCCCAGAGGCTCTGGCACGTGCGCGGCAGCACGCGGTCAAAGGTGCCGTCCGCCTGCCACCGCGCCACGTATTCCGCCGCGCGGCTGTCCGCGGAATTGATCCCCGCCCCGACGGGCCGGCCCGCGCCGTCCACGAGGTACATGCCGTTGCCGTGCCCGGTCACCGCCACAGCGGCCACCTCGGGCGCTGCCACCCCGGCCCGGCGCATCACGTCGGAGATCACGCGGACGTTGGCGGACCACAGCTCCTCCATGTCCTTCTCCGCGTGCCCCGGGCACGGGAACTTCATTTCCGTCTTCACCGCGGAGACCGCGAGCTCCGTGCCCGCCGTGTCGTACAGGGCGGCCTTGGTGACCGTCCCGCCGTTGTCGATTCCAAGGAGACACGTGCGTGCGCTCATGGCGCCAACCGTAGCATGCGTCATGACACCCGTCAAACCGCGGACGCCCGCGCGCCGCGGCGGGCTACTCCCCGATCAGGCCGCGCGTCATGCGGACCCACGCGGCCAGCCGGGGGCGGTCCCCGTTGATGGTGTAGATGTCCCGGTAGCAGAGCTCCAGGCTGCAGCCGCGCGCCGCCTCCAGCGTGTCCGCCACGTCCCTCTTCAACAGATCCCAGTCCGGGTGCGCGCCGCTGATGTATGCCGGGGTGGGCTTTCGCGAGTACACGTACCGCCCGTCCAGCAGCTCTCCCATGCGGAACAGGTCGCTCCAACCGGAGACGGACACCGCGCGCAGGTTGGGGATGGCCTTCTGGACACGCTCGAAGCGGTCGTGGAGGGCTTCACAGCAGCCGTAGTAGGTGAGGCCAAACGGCCGGGTCACTTCCGCGATGGACGGAAGAAAGAACTCCTCGAACATCGCCGGGGAGATCGGCGCGCTCTCCTGGCTCTCGGTCCAGCACCAGCAGTCCTTGAGCGCGACCCGCGGCGCGTCCTCCACGCCGCCGTCCCGCCCGGCCCCGTCCCCTCCCGGGAGGTCAGACACGAACCCGTAGCTCCCGGGACAGGGCATCCACGTGTCCGCGTTGGCGTACAGCAGGCCCTCGTTCTCCATGAAGCGGAAGTGCGCTTTGCGGTCCTCCCGGATGACGTCCATCATGCGGTGCAGCAAGGCGGGCTCGTCGTGGACCCACGTGAGCAGGCGCTCGTTGCCCAGGAGCTTGAACAGGTCCATGGTGAGGCCGCCGTAGAGGTTGCCCAGCCAGGGCGAGTAGCCCGGGTCCGGGTTGAACGGGTCCCACCCTCCCATCTTCACGGGCAGCAGGTCGCCGAAGATGTCCCCCAGGAGATCCTGGCGGTGCAGGCTCTCGCGGCGGTTCACGCAGCGGCTCCTCAGGTGCAGCCTGCGCGTGTCCTCTTCCGAGCGGACGGCGAAGTTGAACGAGTAGCCGAGGTCGCTGCCATCCGCGGCGAGCGCCTGGTGTTTCTCTATCGGCAGGCCGTAGTCGGAGACGTCGAGCTCCCACGGGACGCGGAAAAACGGCTCCACGACGATGTCGTCCCCGATCTCGTCGGCATGCCGCACGACCTCGTAGAGGGACTTCTCCACGTTGCGCACGAAGGGATCCGAGCAGACCAGCTCGTCCGGACCCACGTAGTCGGTGAGCATGCAGGTCTCCACCAGGATCATCGGCTTCTCGGCCCGCAGGTCCTTTACGGCCTTCCACTGCCGGCGCCGCTCGGCCATCACCGGGCGGGAAGCGTGCTCCATCCAGCGCGCAGCGAGCCTGCGGAGGGACCGGACCTCCTTTTCCTGCACCACGACCGCCCCCGTCCGCGCTACGCGGCGGACTTCTCCCGGACCAGCAGGTGGTTGAGCGCCACGGCGATGATGAGCACCGCGCCCTTTGCGAAGTTCTGCCAGAACGGCGGGATCACGGTCATCAGGCCCGTGGTGACGCACATGATGATGAGGGCGCCGACCACGGTCTTGGCCACCGAGCCCTCCCCGCCGGAGAACGCCGTGCCGCCGAGCAGCACCGCGATGATGCAGTCCAGCTCCATCCCGTCCCCGGAGAGCGGGTCGCCCAGCGACATGTAGCTGGCGCGCGCCAGGCCCGCGAAGGCGGCGAAAAAGCCCACGACGATGTAGAGGATCCACACCCATTTCACCGCGTTGATGCCCGAGAGCTCGGCGGCGGTGCGGTTTCCACCGATGGCCGCAGCGTACTTCCCCAGGATGGTCTTCCGCTGCACCACTACCAGAACCACGATGACGGCCACGGCGACGAAGAACGCCCAGGGGAGGCCGAACACGACGCCCGCGCGGGCGTAGTCGTTGATCCAGGCCGGCATCTTCTGCACCGCGGTGCTCTTGATGGCCGACGTGCCGTCCGGCACGATCAGGAGCGCGATTCCCTTGAACAGGTTCAGGGTCACCAGCGTGGCGATGACGGGCGTGATCCGCAGCTTCACTACGAGCAGGCCGTTCAACGCGCCGAAACAGACACCGAGCACCAGCGTGAGCGGCAGCGCCACGAAGAACGGGAAGCCGTTGAGGATCATGTAGGAGAAGAGCACCGCGCTGAGGCTCATGGCGCTTCCCACCGAAAGGTCGATGTACCCCGAGATCATGAGCAGCGTGAATGCGCCGCTCACGGTGAGAATGGGCACCGCGGCGCGCAGGAGATTGATGATGCTGTCAGGGCTGAGAAAGTGACCCCGCCCGAACATCTCCACCTGCCCGAGCTTCACCAGGCTGAAGACCGTCACGATCAGCACCAGCACGACGTAGATATAGAGCTTCTTGATGTTCGCCCTGGCCGCGTTTGACCGCTCCAGCCGTGTTGCCTCGTGGCCGCCGCTGGCGGCCGGCAGGGCGTGGTGCACCGGGTTCTCCATGGTCGACTCCCTACCCCTTCCTCTTGTCCAGCGCAAAGCGCTGCGCCAGGATGGCGAGAAAGGTCACGATCCCTTTCAGCGTGAACTGCCAATCCGGGGAGAGCAGCAGCCCGGTGGCGGAGGACGTCACGACCGCGAGGATGATCGCGCCCACGAACATGCCGAGCACGGAGCCGAACCCCCCGGCGATGCTGACGCCGCCAAGGAGGGCGATGACCAGGGCGTCGAACTCGTAGCCCCCGGCCCGGCTGGACAGGCCGGCCTTGTATTCCGACGCAAGCAGGATTCCCGTGACGCCGGCCAGGAGGGCGCTCACGATATACAGGAGCGCCGGTGCCGGCTCACGCGCACGCCGGACAGGCGGGCGGCGGTGGCGTTGGCGCCGATGAGGTAGGTGC
>DASRZR010000135.1:0-9222 GCA_035686185.1 Spirochaetia bacterium
TGAAGATGTTCATGGCGAGGTCAAAACCGAGCTCGTTCGGCAGCAACTCCTGCAGCCGGGCTCCCGGGTCCCCGCAGTACACGGAGCCGGGCACGTCGGACTGGTTCCCCACCCGGCTTGCGGCCGGCTCCACGCCCGGCGCCGGCTCGTAGGCCTTGCGCAGCAGGAGAAGCCGTACCGCGGAGCCCGCGACGGCGCGGAAGTCGGAGCGGGGGGACACGTACGCAAACCCTCCCTCCGTCAGCTCGTGGGCACTGCGATCCAGCGTGAGGGACAGCCGGCCGGACAGCACGTAGAGAAAGCATTCGACGCGCCCGTCGGCCGGGTGCGCGCCGGACTGCCCGGCCTCCAATTCCAGCAGGTACTCGGCAAACCCGGCGCCCAACGACGGTGCGGCGAGCACGCGCACCGCGGCCTGCGGCCACTCGGGAAGCCGCGAGTAGGGGATTCCCTCCAGCGGCAGCACGGCGTAGCGGGAGCTCACGCGCGCGCGGCTCCCGAGAAGCTGCTCCTGCGTTCTCATAGGTTCCTAATATAATGAAAGAACGCTATCTTCGTGGCAGCAGCGCGGCAGAAGGAGCGTCGAACACATGAGCGTCGAGATCATCAAGGCCATTGCAGACGGGCGCGGGCCGGCCGCCCTTGTCACCGTGATCGACGTGGAGGGCTCGGCGCCCCGGCACGCCGGCTCGCGGATGCTCGTCCTGCCCGGCGCCGAGCGGCATCCCTCCCTCGGCACCGTGGGTGGCGGCAAGGGAGAGGCGCGCGCCATCGAGGCGGCCCTCGGCGCGGTACGGGACCAGGCGGCGCGCGTGCTCACGCTGGAGTTCCAGGGACTGGAAGTGGAAGGCCAGGACATGATCTGCGGCGGCACGAGCCGGCTCCTGGTGGAGCCGGTGACGGACCGCGAGCCATACCGGCTGGCCGCCGGTCGACTGGCCCGCGGCGAGCGCGTGATGATGGTGAAGACCCTTGGCCCGGGCGGCGCGGTGGCCCTGGCGATGACGGACGAGCGCGGGGAACCGCTCGTCGGGATCGTCCCCCCGTCCGTGCGGGAAGCGGCACGCCGCTCGCTGGACACCGGCATGCCGGCGTGGAAGGCCGAGCAGGATTCCTTCCTGGACCCGCTGGTGCCGGAGGAGAAGCTGCTGATCCTCGGCGGCGGCTACGTGGGCCAGGCGGTGGCGTGGCACGCTTCCCGGATGGATTTCCGGATCACCGTGGCAGACGACCGCGCCGATTTCTCCGCCGCCGGGAGGTTTCCCCCCGGCACGGAGACCCGCACGGGAAGCTACGCGGAAATCGTTCGAAGGTTTCCCTTCGACTCCTCCACGTACGTGGTCATGGTGACGCGCGGCCACCTGACGGACCTGGAGTGCGTGCGGGAGGTGGTGGCCAGGCCGTCCCGTTACGCGGGATTCATCGGCAGCGCGCGCAAGGCGAAGCTCTTCCGGGAACAGCTCGCCGCGGATGGCGTGGAGCCCGCGAGGGTGGAGGCCCTGCACGCGCCCATCGGCATGGACGTGGGCGCCGAGACGCCGGACGAGCTCGCCATCGCCATCCTGGCGGAGATCGTGGCCGTGCGGCGGAACGTGGCGGCGCGGCGCGCTCAGAAATAGACCTCTGCGTGCAGGTGGTCCCGGGGGATCCCGGCCCGGCGCAGGATGGAAAAACAGTCATAGATCATGGCCTGGGAGCCGCACAGGTAGCACTGCCACCGGGGCTCAATGGCGTGCTCCGAGAGCCAGCCGGTGACCCGCCCGTGGTAGTCTCCCCCGAGGCCGCGGGACACGCAGGACACGTACCGTGATGGCTCGAAATGCCCGAAGTCGAAACAGTCCGCGGGGTCCCTCACGCCGTGCAGGAGAAGGTAGTCCATCCGCGGATAGCTGCTGACCAGGCTGTGAAACGGCGCCACCCCGGTTCCGGAGCCGACGAACAGGTACGGGCTCCCCGCGCGCCCGGAAGACTCCGTGATGAACAGGCCGTGGGGGCCTTCCACGGAAAGCTCATCCCCGGGACGGCACCGGGCCAGCTCGGGAGAGACCAGCCCCCCGGGGATCTCGCGGACGAGCACCTCCAGGAAATCATCAGAGGCGCCGGAGTACAGGGAGTACTCGCGCCGGGCCAGCGCGCCGCGAAGCCCCAGGACGACGTGCTGTCCGGGCTCGAAGTGCAGGCCGAGGCGCTCGAATCGGAGAACGAACGCGCTCGGGCCGGCGCGCCGCGCGTGAATCACCCGGTGGACCGCCAGTGGCTCCATGTCAGCAGTAAAGGTAATATTACCCTGTGACGGAAGCTCCCGTGGACCGGCTGGGCCGGCCGCTGCATGACCTTCGAATCTCGGTGATAGACGCGTGCAACTTCCGCTGTCCCTACTGCATGCCGGCAGAGGTCTACGGAGAGTCGTACCGCTTCCTGCCGGCCGGCGAGATGCTTTCTTTCGAGGAGATCACCCGGGTGGCCGGGCTGTTCGCGGCGCAGGGGGTGCGCAAGGTGAAGCTCACCGGCGGCGAGCCGCTTCTCCGCCCATGGCTGCCGGAGCTCGTGGAGCGGCTACGGGCGGTGCCCGGCATCGATGACCTGGCGCTCATCACCAACGGCGCCTACCTCCCGCGGATGGCCGCCCCGCTTCGCGCGGCCGGGCTGGCCCGTCTCACGGTGAGCCTGGATTCCCTGGACGAGGAGACCTTCCAGCGCATGAACGGACGGGCGCACCGGCTTGCGCCGGTACTGGACGGCATCCGGGCGGCAGAGCAGGCGGGGTTCAGCGGGATCAAGCTCAACGCGGTGGTCATCCGCGGCATGAATGACGGCCAGGTGCTCGATCTCGTTCGGAGGTTCCGGGGCACCGGGCACGTGGTACGGTTCATCGAGTACATGGACGTGGGGACGAAAAACGGGTGGACACCGGACCGCGTGGTACCGTCCCGTGAAACGCTGGACCTCATCGCGCGCGAGTTCCCCGTGCAGCCGGTGCAGCCGGCCTACCGCGGGGAGGTGGCGTCCCGCTACCGCTTCACCGACGGCGGGGGAGAGATCGGGTTCATCTCGTCAGTGAGCCAGCCGTTCTGCCGGGACTGCACGCGCATCCGCCTGTCCGCGGATGGAAGGCTGTACACCTGCCTCTTTGCGGTGGATGGCTTCGACCTGCGGCGCCTCCTGCGCGGCGGCGCAACAGACGAAGAGATCCGGGAGCGGATCCGCGTGGTGTGGAGCCGTCGCGCGGACCGCTACTCGGAAGAACGGGCGCATCGGCGCCAGCAACCGGCGGCCGCCGGCGGCAAAGTCGAGATGTACACCATCGGGGGATGAGCGGTGTCCCGCAAGGCCGTGCACCTTCTGTATTTCGCCGCATTTCACGATGCCACCGGCTGCCGGGAAGAGAACTGGCAGACCGATGCGGCCACGGCCGCGGAGCTGTACGGCGAGATCTCCGCGCGCTACGGTTTCCCGTTTGACCGCTCCGTGCTGCGCGTGGCGAAGAATGACGAAGTGGTCTCCTGGAGCACGGAGCTGGCGGACGGGGACCTGGTGGCGTTCCTCGCCCCGTTTGCCGGCGGCTGACGATCAGCCCGCCGGCAGGGACGCGCAGGGAGTGTCCCGCACGGTCTGCGCCAGCGCCAGCACGTTCTCCACGGGGGTGTCGAGCTGGACGTGATGGGTGGGGCCCAGGATCAACCCGCCGTCACGGCCCAGCGTCTGGAGCCGGGACCGCACCTCCTGCCTCACGTCGTCCGCGCTCCCGAACGGCAGGGTGCCCTGCTCATCGATGGAGCCCCAGAAGCACAGCGTCCGGCCGAACTCGTTCTTCAGTCGCGCGGGGTCCATGCTGCGCGGCTGCACCGGGTTCAGCACGTCCACGCCCGCCTCGATGAGATCCGGGATGATCGGGTAGATGCAGCCATCCGAGTGGTAGGCTACCTTCAGGCCCGGGTTGATGCGTTTCAGGGACGCGATGAACGACGCCATGCGCGGCTTCAGGAAGCGGCGCCACACCACCGGGGACATCAGCATGGCATTCTGGGCTCCTACGTCGTCCCCGATCCAGATCATGTCCACGCCCATGCGCGTCAGGCGCTCGGCAGCGG
This sequence comes from Spirochaetia bacterium, assembly GCA_035686185.1. GTDB lineage: Bacteria > Spirochaetota > Spirochaetia > SZUA-6 > Fen-1364 > Fen-1364. Next base: position 4,092 of record DASRZR010000135.1, read on the forward strand.
CCAGGTGGTAGCGGTACGGGATGTCCAGCACCGCCTCCGCGCGGTCCGGGTCCGCGTGCAGGTCCATGAGAAGCGCCTCGTAGCCGCGCAGCGCCCACGCGGTCTCGAAGATCGTGCACACGGTGACGCCCACGATCCAGTACTCGTCCTTGAACGCGGATAGCACTCCCGCTGCCTCCGCGTACAGTGACGGCCGGCCCGGGTCCGGCGCGCGGTACGAGGAGATGGCGGAGTCTTCGGCCAGCGGCCGCCCGACGGTCTCCGTGTAGAAACCGGAGCCGAACCTCGTCTCGTACGGGCAGTTGCGCCACGTGATGCCCCACTCGTCCACGTACGTCTCCGCGGACGGGCCGTACGCCTCGTTGGCATAGTAGCTGTTTGCCCACCCCACGGAGGTGAGCAGCAGGTCTTCGTCCAACGCGCGCTCCAGCTCATACGTGTTGCCGCCGCCGTGGGGAGTGTGGTGCGCGCTGCCGGTCGCGCTCAGCGCGCCGCGCAGCCGGGCGGCAAACTCCGGCGTGAAGCTGACCTGCAGGGGGCAGCGGTCCGGTGCCTCGTGGGCCAGCGCGGCCTGGACGCGCTCGCGATGCGTCACGGCCGGGGGACCGTCGTCCGGCCCGGGAGCGCGGCCTTCGGGCCGCTGGCGGCCGGTGTGGCCGGGGCCGGGCCGGGGGCCGCGGCCGGCAGGACTCCCGCCGGCTTCCCGTTCAGCGCGATGCCGTCCCCGGCATCGCCCGGCTCTGAGTCCTCTGCCTCGATGCGGAACTGCCCGGTGAGCTTCTGCAGCTCCTGTGCCATGGCGGCCAGCGCCTCCGTGGACTTCGACATCTCCTGGGCCGCGGTGGCCGCGTTCTGCGCCACCTCGTTGACGTCTTCCACGGCAATGGAAACCTGCCGCGCGTTCGCCGTCTGCTCCGCGGTGGCGGCCGTGATGTTCAGGCTCATCTCGCTGATGCTCGACAGGGAAGCGGCCATCTCGTTCACGGATCTCACCTGCAGGGAGATGGACTCCGAGAGGCCCGCGATCATCTCGTTCACCTTCTGCGACGCGGCGCGGATCATCTCCATGGCCGCCTGGGAGCGGCGCGCCTTCTCTACTCCCTTGGTAACGTCCTTGATGCTCTCCCGGATCAGTGTGCCGATCTCCTTCGTGGAGGAGGAGCTGCGCTCGGCCAGCTTGCTCACCTCCTCCGCCACCACGGCGAAGCCGCGGCCGTGCTCGCCGGCGCGGGCGGCCTCTATGGAAGCGTTCAGCGCCAGCAGGTTCGTCTGGTCCGCGATGTCGGCGATCACCGTCACGATCCCGCCGATCTTCTCCGAGCTGGCGGCGATCAGCGCGATCCCGTCCGCCACGTCGGACACCGCGCGCGCGCCCTCCTGGGCGTTCTCCACGGACCGGGTGGCAAGCGTGGAGATCTCGTTCAGGTTCTTCGACACCAGCTCGATGGAGCCGTGCACCTGCGCCATGGACGCCGTGCCCTTCTCCACCGCGGCGGCCTGGCTCTTGGAGTGCTCGGAGACCTGGTCCACGGAGGCGGACAGCTCCTCCACGGAGGCGCTGGTCTGCTCCAGCGTGGAGGCCTGGCTCTGGGCGCCGTCGGACAGCTTCAGCGCGCTGGCGGATATCTGGTCACTGGACTCGGCCACGGCCGTGGCGTTCTTCTGCACGGTGGCGATGGCCGTGCGCAGCTTCAGCGCCATGCCGTTGAGCGCCTCCGCCAGGGCACCGATCTCGTCCTTCTGGGAGATGTCCAGCGAGGCGCTGAAGTCCCCGCCGGCCACGGTGCGCGCAAACGCCAGCGTGCGGTTGAGCGGCCGGGTGATGGCGCGGCTGATGCTCAGCGCCACCGCGATCCCCAGCAGGACCGCGGCCGCCAGCCCCGCCGCCATGAAGATGTCGGCGGTGAGCAGCCGGGAGACAGTGAGGCCGGTGATGGACCGCGCGTCCTTCATTCCCTCGTCCTCCGTCTGGGTGGCCGCGGCCAGCACGGCCTGGGAAGCGGAGGTGGAGGATGCCGCCAGGGTGGCCAGCTTCTGCATGCCGGCCAGCGCGTCCTTGCAGGCAGAGAGGAAATCCTGGCCAGGGAACGCCAGCTGGTCCAGCGTGTCCTTGTCCGCTCCGTCCGTCATCTTCTGGAGGGCGGCCAGCTTGTCATTGAAAGGGTCGAAGGCGTCAATGCCGTTTTCCAGTATCGTGGGGTCGTTGACCGCGGCGGACTTGAACACCGCCACGGAAAGCGCATCCACCATATCCGCCAGCTCGTGCATGGCCTCGATGCGCGCGGCGTACCGGGTCACCTCCACGGGACCGGCCCCGCGCCGCACCGCCGCGGTGAGCTTCTGGGACTGGGAGGTGAGAAACGCGTTGCTGAGCTTGGTGAAGGACTGCGTGGCCACTTCCACGCTTCCCCGCGCGGCGAGAATGGCCCGCGCGGTGAGGTTCGTCTCTTCGGAGATGTCGTTCAGCTCCTTGAGCTTGTCCCGCGCGTCGGAGGTGTTCTTGCGCAGAACGAACAGGCGCGGGTACTTCTGTGCCAGCGCGTCCGCGGCGGTGATTGCCTTGCCGGCGTCTCCCAGGTACTGCCCAAGGTTGTTGTAGTAGTCCTGGCCGAGCGTCAGCGCGTAACCCTGCATGCTGGCGGCGGCGAGCTGAGTGGAGCGGGTGATGGAAGCCGCGGCAGCGAGCTGCGGCACCGTTTCCTTGTCCAGGCGCTGGGTGTCTCCCTGGACGCCGATCATGTTCAGATAGATCAGCGCGCCCAGGGCGAGCATCAGCGCGATAACCAGGCCGAAACCGACCGCGATTTTTGCAGCAGTCTTAAGGTTCTTCATGAAATCTCCTTCCATGAAGCGGGGACTGAGATCGTAGAGTGCTAGCTTGGAATCCTATATAGAGAACAGGATGAAATCCAGTCACGAAACGGCTTTTTTTTGCAGGAATCGGGCACGTTTCCCCGGCCGCGGGCAACATATGCCGTCCGGTCGCCCTCGCGGTGCGAGCCGGAATGTCCAGAATCGCTGAGGGCGAGCCGGGGAAGCCCGCCGGGCGGCGGGCCTCCAACCGATCTGGTCCTACTTCGCCGCCAGGGGCGGGTACTGGGCATTCGGATCCCAGTCACCGTCCCGCGTCTCACTCCCCAGTGCGGGTATCACGAACCGCATCCCGGGTTCGATCAGGTTCGGGTTCTTGGGGTCCTCCAGCAGGCTCTTGTTCGCGTCGTACAGCAGGCGCCACTTCCAGGGGTCGTTGTAGACGAACGGGTAGCCCGCAATCCGCCAGAAGCAGTCCCGGGCGGACTCGATGAGCCGGACCGTGTAGTACTGCGGCAGGCTCTGCACGCCGGACGGGGCCGCGGCCGGAGGCGCCGCCTGGGCCGCGGGCTTCACGGCCACGGGAGCCACGTTTGCAAGGAGCGCGATGGCTTCCTTGGAAAGTCCCACGCTCTTGTCGTAGTCCTTTGCATCCAGGGCCGTCTTTGAATCGGTGACGTCGGTCACGGCCTTGTCGTAGCTGTCCTTGTAGTGGATGTCCGCGTCCACGCTCTTGGCGTACGTCACCCGGTCCCGGGCCTGGGAAAGATAGCCGTTGGCGCGGTAGAACCGGGTCAGCTCGGCGATGTAGGAGTCTGACTGGGCGAGCTGGTCACGGGCCTGGTTGGCCAGGCTGGTGGACAGGTCATAGTCACCGGTGTTGAAGGCCTGCTGGGACTGCGCCAGCAGGTCCTGGGCCTTGTGGTAATACTGGTTGTCCAGGAGGGACTGCGCGCCAAGCGGCACAAGGCTTCCCAAGGCAAGGACAACGGCGCAGAATCCCAAGATCCGTGTGTTCATCTCTTCTCTCCCTACTGCGCAGCGGCCGGGATCGCGATCCCCTCGCTCTTCAGGGACTTCTCCGCGTCATCCGCATTCTTCTGTGACGCCGTCTGCTGGTCCGTGGCGTTCTGCATGGCCTGGAGGGCCGCATCCTTCTTCTTCTGGGCGGCAGCCGCCACCGCGTCGAACTGCTGGCGCGCGCTGTCGAAGTCCTTGCTCGAATTGGCGATGTCCCCGGAGGCCCGTTCCTTGACAGCCTGCTGGTAGACGGCGTCCGCGGCCGCGTAGTCGTCCTTTACCGCCACGGAAGCCTTCAGGTCATCAGCAGCCTTGCGGGAGGCATCGGCCTGCGCCTGGCTCTTTGCCAGGTACGCGTCTCCGCCCTTGCTCAGGACCGCGTTGTACTCCGAGATCGCGGAGTCCAGGGACTTCTTGGAGGCGGCGTTGTCCTTGCCGTAGGAATCCTGGCCGGCCTGGAGGTCCTTGTTGGCCGCCGCGTAGTCATCCGCGTCGAAATCCCCGAGCCCGAAGGAGTCCACCTTGGCCTTCAGGTCCTTGGCCTGGGCAAGCTCCTGGTCCGGGGCGCCCGGCGCCGCGGCAGCGGGGGCGGCTGCGGGTGCGGCCGGCGCCGGCTTCGGGGCCGGAGTGCTGGCGCACGACACGACGAGGAGGAGGGCTCCCCCTGCCATGGCGAGTACCGCGAGTTTTCTCATCTTACCTGCTCCTTTCACTGGCCGAGGCCGCGTTTCCCGCGTCCGAGGCGTCCGACGGAGGGGCCAGAGAGACGTAGACCTGGCTGCCCTGCCGCCGGTAGGCAACGCGGCCGTCATGGGCCAGCCAGCCGAGTGCCTGGTAGCCGACAACGCTCCGCTCCGAGAGGCTCTCGCAGAGGTTCATGACGTTCACTTCTCCCGAACGGCGAAGCAGCTCCACGATCTTGTCCGCACATGTCCTGATCAGCTCCTCCACGCGGGCTCACATCCTCTGCCGTGATAGTCGGGTTCCTGCCGCGCTCGATCTGCCAACGAAAAGATAGGGTCATTGTCGAATTTCGACTACACGGGCGCGGCAGCGCGAGACGCCGGTGCGGTTGCCGTGCCGGATCAGCAGCTATACTTTTGTAACCAGCTCCCGCGGCGCCGCGCGCCGTGAGCTCACGGAGGCATGGCGCATGACACACGACTCACTGGCTTTCGATACGCTGCCGACAACGGACCGCATCGAGAAAACCGTGGAGGCGCTTCGCGGCCGTGGCGTCGCGGCGGAAGTGCTGGAGTCCGGCCCGGCCGCGCTTGCCCGGCTGCGGCAGCTCATCCCC
>DASRZR010000136.1:0-11227 GCA_035686185.1 Spirochaetia bacterium
TCTCCGTGAACGCGTTCCTCCTGGCCATCACGGCCCGGGCGCTGGCCCGGCACCCCCGCGTGAACTCCACGTGGAATGGTGATACGATCCTGCAGCACCCCACGGCGGACATCGGGCTGGCCGTGGCGCTGCCGGATGGACTGATCACGCCGGTGGTGAGGGATTGCGGGCACAAGGGAATCGCCGGCATCGACGCGGAGCTTTCCACGCTCATCGAGAAGGCGCGCGCCGGGAAGCTTTCCCCGGACGAGTACTCCGGGGCCACGTTCACGATCAGCAACCTTGGCGCCTCCGGCATTGACGAGTTCACCGCGATCATCAACCCGCCCGGCTCGGCCATCCTGGCCGTGGGGGCGGTGCGCAAGGAACCGGTCGTGGAGAATGACGCGGTGGTGATCCGCCAGCGGATGCGCATCACGCTCTCCTGCGATCATCGCAATATCGACGGCGCCATGGGCGCCGCGTTTCTCCGGGAGCTCGGGGACATGCTGGAAAACCCGCTCCTTGCCCTTGCCTGAACGAACAGATAGAAAGAACGCAACGGAGGCATCCCTATGGCAGGCTTCGACTTTGACGTGCTCATCATCGGCTCCGGCCCCGGCGGCTACGTGGCCGGCATCCGTGCCGGACAGCTCGGGCTGAAGTCCGCGGTCATCGAGCGGGACAAGGTCGGAGGCGTCTGCCTGAACGTGGGATGCATCCCGTCCAAGGCGCTCATCCACCAGGCGGAGCTGTTCCGCTCCCTGCCGGACCTCGCGGCCATGGGAGTGGCCGTGGACATCAAGGGATTCGACTACTCGCACGTGTACGACAAGTCCCGCAAGGCGGCGGACACGCTGTCCAAGGGCGTGCAGTTCCTGCTGAAGAAGAACAAGTCCGAGCTCATCACGGGAGACGCGGTGCTCTCCGGGAAGAACGAGGTGACGCTCAAGGACGGGAAGAAAATCACCGCAAAGAACATCGTGATTGCCACGGGCTCCCGGCCGAAGATCATCCCCGGGTTCGAGTTCGACGAGGTGAAGGTGCTCTCTTCCACCGGCGCGCTCATGCTGAAGAAGCTGCCGAAGAAGGCCATCATCCTGGGGGCCGGGGCCATCGGCGTGGAGTTCGCGCACGTGTGGAACAGCTTCGGCGTGGAAGTGCACCTGGTGGAAATGATGGACCGCATCCTCCCGCTGGAGGACGCGGAGTCCGTACAGGTGCTGGCGCGAAGCTTCCAGAAGCGCGGCATTTCCATGTCCACCGGGACCAGGGCCGTGTCCCTGCAGAAGGGCGCCGCCGGGGTGAGCGTGGTGCTGGAAGACAAGGCCGGAAAGAAGACCACGGTGGACGCGGAGATCATCCTCGTGGCGATTGGCCGGTCCATCAACACGGACGGAATCGGGCTGGACAAGGTCGGCATTGTCCCGGAGAAGGGCTTCATCCCGGTGGGGGACTACAACCAGACGAAGGTGCCCGGCATCTACGCGGTCGGTGACGTGGTCGGCACCACGCCGCTCCTCGCCCACGTGGCGTTCAAGGAAGCGGAGATGGCCGTGGAGCGAATCGCCGGAAAGAACCCGCACCCACGGATCGATCCGCTTTCGATTCCCGCCGCCACCTACTGCGAGCCGCAGGTAGCCAGCTTCGGCCTGCCGGAGTGGAAAGCCGCGGAAAAGGGAGTGGCGTTCGCCAAAGCATCCTTCCCGTACCGCGGCGCCGGCAAGTCGGTGGCCGTGGAGCAGAGCGAGGGACACGTGAAGGTGATCTACGACCCGAAGACCAAGGAGATCCTCGGGGCCCACGTGGTCGGCGCGGACGCCACGGAGCTCATTCACGAGCTGCTGCTGGCCCGCACGGCGGAGCTGCTCCCGGAGGACATCGCCACGATGATCCACGCGCACCCCACGCTCGCCGAAGCGGTGGGAGAGTCCATGCGCGCCGTGGAGGGCTGGGCCATCCACGCGTAGAAGGGCTTCGGGCGGCCGCTCGGTCGGCCGGGGCCGGCGCCACGGCCTGTCATCGACTTGACTCCGGTGGTAGAATGCCCGCATGCAGAAAGTGCGCGGGCTCCTGCTGGTATGCCTCCTTGCCGCCGCTCCGTCGTTTGCCCAGAACCAGGCTGACTTTCTCCAGCTCGTGCGCACCGCCTCCGCGGAGCAGGTGAGCTCCGCCATCGCGGAGGGCGCGGACGTCAACCAGTACGACCGTGACGGGGCAACGGCGCTCATGCTTGCCGCCGCCTGCAACCCGGCTCCGGACGTGATCCGCGTGCTCCTGCAGGCCGGCGCCCGTCTGGAGGCGCGCAACAAGGACGGGGTCACGGTCCTGATGTACGCCGCGGACGCCAACCCGAACCCGGACGTGGTCCGCGCGCTCCTGGACGCCGGGGCAAGGGTGACCGACAAGGACGGGGACGGGCAGACACCCCTGCTGTGGGCCGCAAAAGAGAATCCGAATCCCGCCGTCCTGGACGCGCTTCGAAGCGCCGGGGCCCGGCTGGACGAGCGGGACGACTACGGCATGACGCCGCTGCTCAAGGCGCTGCGCTACAACCAATCTCCGGCCGTCATCCGCGGGCTCCTGGCCGCCGGTGCGCCGGTGGCGGACCGGGACAAGGCGCGGCGCACCGCGCTCATGTACGCGTGCGAGAACCCTGACCTCGCGGAAATCGCGGTGACCCTCGTGCAGGCCGGCGCGAAGATCGACGAGCAGGACGGGGACGGCCGGACGGCGCTCATGTGGGCTGCCGCCCGTGCGCGCCGGCCGGACCTCGTGACGCTGCTGCTGAAATCCGGGGCCAACGGCGCTCTCCAGTCGAGCAACGGCTCCACCGCCTACGATGAGGCGGTTTCCAACCCGAGCCTGAAAGGCACCCCGGCCTGCGTCGCCCTGCAGGCGGCGCAGAGCTTCCCGGAGCTCGTCCGCTCCGCAACGCCGGAGCAGGTGACGGCCGCGCTGTCCCGGGGAGCGAAGCCGGATGAGAAAGACGAGGACGGCCGCACGCCGCTCATGTACGCGGCGGAAAGCAACCCGAGCCCCGCGGTGGTGACGGTGCTCGTGAAGGCCGGCGCGCGGATCGACAGCCAGGACCCGAAGGGACTGACGCCGCTGATGCTCGCGGCGCGGCACGCGTGCGCCCCGGAAGTAGTGTCCACGCTCCTTGCGGCTGGCGCGAACGGGACGCTCAAGTCCCGGGCGGACAAGACTGCGTTCGACTACGTGGCCACCAACGCGAGCCTGAAGGGCACGCCGGCCTGCGCGGCGCTGGAGCGAGCCCAGAGCCTGGCCGAGATCGCGCGCGGATCGTCGGCCCCGGTCGTGTCGGAGGCCCTGGCAAGCGGCGCCAACCCGGAAGAACGGGACAGCGACCAGTGGACGCCGCTCATGTACGCGGCGGAGCGCAACCCGGACCCGCTGGTGGTCGCGGCGCTCATCAAGGCCGGCGCGGGCGTGGATGACCGGGACCCGGGGGGACGCACGCCGCTGATGCTGGCGGCGCGGGCAACCCGCGCCCCGGAGGTCGTGATGGCGCTTCTCAAGGGAGGCGCTGACGGGTCGCTCACGTCGGCTGACGGAAAGACGGCGTTCGACTGGGCGGCGGGAAACGCGCGGGTCAAGGCGGCGGCCGCCTACAAGGCCCTGGAGCGCGCGCAGAACGTCTTCCAGCGGGCCGTGAGCTGCTCGGCCGCGGACGTGCCAGATCTGGCCAAAGACCCGACCGCACTCGCGGACCGGGATGCCAACGGCTGGACGCCGCTCCTTTATGCCGCGGCGCGCAATCCGGATCCAAAGGTCATACCGGCCATGGTGAAGGCAGGGGCGGGAATCAACGACCGCACGCCGGACGGGCTCACGGTGCTGATGGTGGCGGCACGGGACTCGCACAGCCCGGATGTCATCCTTGCCCTGCTGAAGGCGGGAGCGGACGGCATGCTCACCTCGCCGGACGGAAAGACCGCGGCTGACTACGCCGCCCTCAACCCCCGGCTGAAAGGGACAGCCGCCTACAAGGCCCTGGACAAGGCGCGGACGCCGCCGCCCGCACCCGCGGCGCCGACGGGCAAGACAGCCCCTGCTGCTCCGGCGGCCAAGCCGGCCGCTGCGCCAGCCGCACCCGCGTCAAACTGAAAGGAAGCAGGAATGAAACCGGTGGTATACCTGTTGCTGGCTCCCGCGCTCTTCATGGTGGGCTGCGCTTCTGCCCCGCCGGCCCGGCCCGCCGCCACCCCGGCGGCCGCGCAGACGGCGGCGCCACCGGCGGCGGCCCCGTCCACGCCTCAGCCCGCCGCGCAACCGCAGCCGGCAGCCACGCCGGCGCAGACGGCAGCCCCGGCACGCACCGGCACCTCCCTGGTGTCCGCGGATGCGCTGGGCATCTACCGCACGCCGGAGGAGGAGCGCCAGCCGCCGAGCCAGGATGAGCTGGCCGTCATCGCGTCGGCCAAGACGCTCATCGGCAAACCGCCGGACGCGGCGGTCACGGTCAACGGCCGCGGGTTCACGCTGGACTGCATTGGCACGGTGAGCGCCATCTACTACGGCATCTCCCTGGACGTGGCAAAGGACTTCAACCTGTACAAGGGCAACGGCGTGAACCGCCTGTACATGACCCTGCAGGAGCGCAACGCGCTTCACAAGGACAAGTACCCCCGGCCCGGGGACGTGATCTTCTGGGACAATACCTGGGATGTGAAGGGGGACGGGGATCGCGTCCATGACCCGAGGACCCATGCCGGTATCGTTCTCGCGGTGGACGATGACGGCACGATCCACTACGTCCATGAGAACCTCTACAAGGGCATCATGATCGAGACGATGAACCTGCTGCGGCCCACGGTGGCCCGTGACGAGCAGGGCAAGCTGATCAACAGCGGGATGGCCATCGCCTCCAAGCCGGGCGGACCGCTGCCGGTCCACACGCTGTCCGGGGACGTGTTCAACTGCTTCGGTGACGTGCTGGGACAGAGGAACTATTTCTACGTGGATCTCGCCCGCATGGAGCCACGCGTACCGGACGTCGTGGCAGTGGCCCCGACCACCGGGCGGTAGCACCGCCGGCGTCAGCCGCTTACTTCCCGGGCAGAAGGTCCTGGTAGGGAGGCCCCGGGGGGGCGGGTGCCGCGGCCGGGTCGACGGGTGCGGAAGGCGACGTGTCCGCGGCGGCGGACGGATCGCCGGGAACGGCGGCCGCCGTGTCCTCCGCGGCCAGGGACATCCCGTTCCACAGCTCGGGGAACCCCAGCCCGATCCGCCAGAACGACACGGCGCCGATGTTGCGCTCATGGTAGAGCCGAAGCTTCTCGGCAATGGTGCGCGCGTCGTCGTAGAACACCTTCACGACAACGCTCTCCGAATACTCGAAGTACGCGCCGAGGTCCGAGTCGTAGCTCGTCTTGCTCCCCTTCTCCGCCACGAGGTCCTGGACGTTCTTGAACCGCAGCGCCCGGGCAAGCCTCTTGTCCTGCCACGCCCGTCCGTACAGGGGAAGGCCCATGACGATCTTGTTGCCGGCGATGACGCCCTGGGCAAAGTCCACCACCTTGGCGCACCACGGCAGGGAGGCCACGGGCCCCGGTGAGCTCGTGCTCCAGTGCTCGTCATAGGCCATGATCACCACCCGGTCGGCCACCGCGGCGATGCGCGAGTAATCGTAGGCGTCCGCTATCGGCGCCGTGCGGGCCGGCACCGCCACGCTCAGCGGCTTGTCCGCCGGCAGCGCGGCCCGCAGGTCCGCAAGGAAGCCGAAGAAGTATTCGGCGTCGGCGCGCGCCACGGCCTCGAAGTCGATCTGCACGCCGTCGAAAGGGCCGGCCACCCGGCAGATGTCCTGGATGAGGAGCGGCCGCACGCCGTACTCGGGGTCCAGGGAGAAATGCATGAGCGACTCGTTGGAAAGCTCGGTGATGACGAGGTGGATCCGCGGCGTCCGCCCGTCCGCCCCGCTCACGGCGGGACGATCCACCGTCTCCGTGATGCGCCCTTCCCGCGTCAGACCCGCGCTGAAGTAGCACACGTCCGTGAGCGGCTCCGCGCCCGTGAGCTCGCGCTCCTCTCCCCGCATGAGGTACGCCCAGATTTCACGGAACGCCGGCGTGGGGGCTTCCGTGGCCACGGGGTTCTGCGGAGCGCCGGATGCCGCGGCGGCGGCTCCCAGCGCGGTGGCGGCAATCAGGGCAGCGGTGAGCAGTTTCATGAAGACGGTCCTGTCCAAGAAGGTATCCCACGGGGCGGGAACCTGCTGTGTCCAACCTACCGGCCGTGGGGAAGACGGTCAAGCCGGCCGGGAGCTGCATCCCCGGGGCAGCGGGCACACTGGCCGCGGGACTTCTTTCGGCGATAGTATCGGCTGACGGAGGTGCGGCCCATGCGGGAAAGGCTTCGACGGCTCGTGCGGCATCCGCTTACCGCCTACCTGGCGAGCGTGGGCGCCGTGGGGCTGGCGCTCCTCATCCGGGAGGAGCTGACCGCCGGACTGGGCCCGGATTTCCCCGAGTACCTCGTGTTCTATCCCACGGTCGTGATCGTGGCGCTCCTGGCGGGAGTGTGGCCCGCGCTGGTGGCCATTGTCACGGCGGCGGCGCTGATCCTGCTGTTCTGGTACCTGCCCGGCCGGCCGCCCCTGCTTCACATCGGCCCCTCCAACGTGGTCGGGCTCGTGCTGTTCATGGTGGTCTGCGGGTTCCTCACCATGGTGGCCGAGCTGTACCGGCGCAACCGCCAGAAGGCAGCGGCCTACGACAAGGAACAGGCCCAGCGCCAGGCGCAGGAGGCGGCGCGCCGCCAGGCGGAGATGCTGAAGCTGTCGTTCGACGCGATCATCGTCTGGCGCGCCGAGGGCACGATCGAGAGCTGGAACCGCGGGGCGGAGGAGCTGTACGGCTGGACGGAGGCGGACGCCACGGGGAGCAACATCCATTCGCTCCTGCGGACGCCGCCGGCCACCGCGGGGGAACTGGGGCGGTCCCTGGCCGACACCGGAGAGTGGTACGGGGAGATCGGGCACGTGTCACGGGACGGCCGGCATCTCATCGTCTCCTCCCGGCAGCTCGTGGGACGCGGACTGGACGGAGTGCAGCGCGTGCTGCAGGTGGACCGCGACATCACGGAGACGAAGCGCGCGCAGGAGGCGCTACGGCGCGCCCACAGCGAGCTGGAGGAGAAAGTGGCCAGCCGCACGGCCGACCTGCAGCGCGCCAACCGGACGCTGCTCATGGTGAGCGCCTGTGACCAGGCGCTGGTGCAGATCTCCGACGAGCGGGAGCTGATCGGCGTCATCTGCCAGATCATCCAGGACGAGGGCGGCTACCCGCTGGTATGGGTGGGACTGAGGGACGCCGGTTCGGGCCGGGTCCGGTGCGTGGCATCTGCCGGGGACCGTGACGGGTACCTGGAGGAGCTGCGCGCGCGCTGGGGGGAAGAGTCACTGGGCACCGGCCCCGTGGGCGCGGCGGTGAGCTCCCGGCGCGCCGCGGTGGTCGACGACCTGGGGGCGGACCCGGACGGGATGCCGTGGCGGGACGAGGCGCTGGCACGGGGATACCTGTCGGCCGCCGCCCTGCCCCTGCTGAATCCCCACAAGGAGGCCATGGGGGCGCTCGTCATCTACGCGGAGGCGCGGGCCGGATTCGAGCAGCGCCAGATCACGCTGCTGAAGGAGCTGGCGGACGACCTGGCGTTCGGGATCACCTCCCTGCGGGCGCGCGCGGAGAGGGACCAGGCCCAGCGCTCCGTGGAGCTCAAGGCCACGCAGCTGCAGGCCCTGGCGGGAGAGCTCGTGCGCACGGAGCAGCGGGAGCGCCAGAGGATTGCCGGGCTGCTGCACGACCAGGTCCAGCAGCTGCTGGTGGCCACGCTCTACGGGCTGGAAGGCCTGCACGAGGGTCCGGCCCGGGCCGCGAACAGCGAGACCGCCCGCAAGCTCAGCGCCATGGTGCGGGAATGCATCAGCGTGTCCCGGTCCCTTGTCTCCGAGCTCAGCCACCCGGCGTTCAGCGAACCGGACCTGCGGACGGCGCTCGGCTGGATCGGCTCCTGGACGCGGGAGCGGCACGGCCTGGAGGTGACGGTGGAATGCGCCGCGGGCGTCACCCTGGAGCAGGAGGAGACGCGCGTCACGCTCCTCCAGGCTGTGCGGGAGCTCTTGTTCAACGTGGTGAAGCACGCGGGCACCGGGCAGGCCCGCGTCCAGCTCGACCGCGGGGAGGAAGGCAGCATCGTCGTGTGCGTGAGCGACGAGGGGGGCGGGTTCGATCCGGTGGCGGCGCTCACCCCGGGGCGCGCCGCCGGGGGAATCGGCCTGCTGTCCATGCGCGAACGCCTGGACGTCATCGGCGGCGGGATGCGCATCGAAAGCGCGCCCGGGCGCGGCACCCGGGTGAGCGTGTGGGTGCCGGCTGCCACCGCCCCCTCCGTCGAGAGGCGCCACTCCACGGTCGCCCCGGCAGCGCCCGCCGCCGCATCGAGGGAGAGCCGGGAGGGAGGCCGTATCAGGGTCCTTCTGGTGGACGACCACCCCATGGTACGGGAAGGAATCGCGCGGCAGCTCCTGGAGCAGCCGGACATCGAGGTGGTGGGGGAAGCATCGGACGGGGAGTCAGCCGTTCAGCTCGTCCGCTCGCTGGAGCCGGACGTCGTGACGATGGACGTGAACATGCCCGGGACGAACGGGGTCGAGGCGACGCGGATCATCCACGCGGAGCGCCCGTCCACGCGCGTCATCGCGCTGTCCATGTCCGCCGAGGCTGAGCAGGAGGCCGCGATGAAGGCCGCCGGCGCCGTGCGCTACCTGTCCAAGAGCGCATCGCTGGACCGGCTGCTGGCCGCCATTCGAGAGACCGCCGTGCCGTCGTCGGCACCCGCCTCTCCGGACGCGGGGCCGGCCGGCAGGGAGTGAGAGAGGAACCAGAGATAGAGGCGGGAGTCCCGGTAGGTGATCGTCCAGATGTCATGGGGGAAGTCCGGGTAGACCGTGAGGCGGGGCGTGCCGCCGGCCTTGCGCAACGCCTCCACCATTGCCAGGGAGTCCGCCAGGGGCACGTTGCGGTCCTGGGCGCCGTGGAACACCCACACCGGAAGCCCGGTCAGCGCCGGGACATCCGGCAGGTCACGCGGGCCGCACAGCGGCGCGATGGCGGCGAAGGTTCCGGGCAGCGCCGCCGCCGTCTGCCAGGTGCCGAAGCCTCCCATGCTGAACCCGGTGAGATAGATTCGCCGCCGGTCCACGGGGACCGAGGCCTGCACGGCGTCCAGGAGCTGCTTCAGCACCGAGGGCGACCATTGCTGGCCGCGGGGACATTGCGGCACGACGGCAACGAACGGAAAATGGCCCTGCTCGTCCGCGAACGTGAGAATGTCCAGGTCTTTCAGCATGGACGGATCATCTCCCCGCTGCTCGGTGCCGTGGAGGAAGAGGATCAGGGGCCAGCCGCCGGCGGGCGGCGAGCCTTCGGGCGGGACGTACATCATGTAGTTCACGTGGTCGGTGGAGGCGTTTCTCACGGCCAGCCGATAGGTGGCGCGGCCGGCGGGGAGACTGCGGTCCGCGGCCGACGCCGCCCCCGATCCCAGCGCCGCAAGAGCGACAACGGCCAGCAGCCGAGTGAGCCAACCTGATGCCCGATACCCCATACGGTGATTCTACTCCGGCCGCCGCCCGGTGCCAGTCAGCGGCGGAATGACGTGAATGTAGTATAATTTCGACAGAAGATTCCTCTTTTGATTGATACGGCCGGCCACCCTGTCCTTCTAATCTTTCTCTTACGAAAGTACGCCGCACCTGATGCGGCGAGGAGGACATCATGAAAAAGGCAGCATGGTTCGGCGCGGGAGCCGCGCTCCTGGTCGCCCTCCTGGGTTGCCAGACCACCAAGCCGGCGCTCACAGCCCCCGCGGAGAGTGCTGTCCAGGTTGAAAAGAACGGGTTTTCCCCGTCGGGTCCCGCCGGGGAGAACAGCCTTGAGATCTCTCTCCTGTTCGGCAACAGCGACTCGATCAGTTCCTGGAAGCTGGACGTGGCTTCCGGCAGCGCCCCGGCGGTGAAGTCATGGACGGGGACGGCCAGCTACCTGCCGGCGAGCCTGACCTGGGATGGCAAGGATGATTCCGGGTCTCTGGCGCCGGAAGGCACCTACACGGCGAAGCTCTCCGTGACCTACAAGCAGAAGTTCCAGCCGGGCTCCGCGGAGAGCCGCAGCTTCATCCTGGACGTGGCGCCGCCCACGGGAACCATTACGGCGGATCCCGCCGTCGTCGTGCCCACGGACGCCGGGGTGCAGGCACCGGTAACGCTCAGCATCGACGCGCACTCGGCCACGGCGAAGATGGACTCCTGGTCCCTGGACGTGCTGGACACGGCCGGCGCGCTGGTCAAGAGCTGGACGGGACAGTGGCCGAACCCGTCCGCAACCTGGGACGGCTCCACGATGGACGGCGGTCACGTGCGGCCGGATTCCACCTATTCGATGGTGGCCACGGTCCGTGACGAGTTTGGAAACTCCGCCCAGATCAAGTCGAGCCTCACGGTGGCGGCGTTGCCGCCGGGCAGCTCGGCCATGGCGACCCAGCCTCCCGCGGCGCCTCCCGCCCCGCCCGCGAAGCCGGGGCAGCCGTCAATAGCGGCCTCCACCCTCGGGTTCTCCCCGAACGGCGATCACGTGGCGGACACGCTGTCGCTCGTCGTGGGATGGGGCCAGCCCTCCAGCGTGGCGTCGTGGAAGGCCTCGGTGACGTTCCGTGACGGCACGGTGGAGAAGACGTGGTCGGGAGATGGGAAGAACCTGCCGTCCTCGCTCACGTGGGACGGAAAGACCGACTCCGGCTCGATGGCACCGGAAGGCACGTACACGGCCAGCCTTTCGGTCAACTACGGTACCGCGTTCGCTGCCGGGAACGCCACCAGCCCCTCGTTCATCCTGGACATCACTCCGCCCAGCGGCACGATCTCCCTCTCCAGCCCGCTGTTCTCCCCCATCGAGTCTTCGGACACGATCACCCTGAAGCTCGCCGCGACGTCGCCCACCGCGAAGATCGACAGCTGGGAGGTGGATATCTACGACCCGGGCGGCAACGTGTTCCGCAGCCTCAGCGAAAAGTGGCCCCAGGATTCGATCGTGTGGAATGGCCGCAACTCCACGGGAGAGTTGGTGCAGTCAGCCGAGGATTACCCTGTCGTGGCAAGGGTTCGCGACGAGTTCGGAAACGTCGGCATGGTGAAGAGCGTGGTGCCCGTGGACATCCTCGTGGAAAA
>DASRZR010000137.1:0-8961 GCA_035686185.1 Spirochaetia bacterium
AGAGAGGATCACGTGGTTGCGGGCGTGCGCGGAGCGGAACATGCCGCGCATGCCGGCGAACAGCGGCACGTTCTCCAACAGGTGGCCCATGCCCTCCGACTCCACCACGGTGGCGCCGCTGACGCCCGCCTCCACGAGCCCTTCCAGGACCTCTTCCAGCTTTTCCGCGGAGTTAAGCACCACGAAGAGAAGCTTCATGTCTGCGGCCTCCCCGGACGCATTCCTTTCTGCGGCCTCCTGGGACGCATCCGCTTCTGCGGCCTCCCCGGACGCGTCAGATCCGGGCCTCCTCCTGCTCGAAGGCCTTCACCATGTCCGGCACCGTTGCCGAGGCGATGATCTTGTCAATGAAGGCCGTGCTCTTGATGAGACGCGCAATCCGGGCCAGCGCCTTGAGGTGGAGGCTGTGCTCCTGGCGGTTTCCCATGAGGAGGAACACCACGTGGGTGGGCTTGCCGTCAAAGGAGTCGAAATCCAGCCCGGAAGGGGACCGCGCCACGGCAATGATGAGGTCCGGCACCTCGTCGATGAAGCAGTGGGGAATCGCGATCCCGTTTCCCACGGCTGTGCTCTGGATGCTCTCCCGCTCCATGAGCCGGGCGAACACGTCCTTCTCATCCTTGATGAAGCCCCTCTCCGCCACGGCGCGCACCAGGGCGCGAAGGGCCTCTTCCCGGGTCCGCTCCTGCAGCGCCGGCAGAAAGCACTCAGGGCGTATGTACTGAGTCAGCTTCATTGCCATGGTGTTCGTTGCCGAAGTCTGTACCGCTCCGGGCCGGAAGTCAAGTTCGATAGGCTTCCTGGACAAGCAGGCAGTCGGCGAGCACCAGGGCGGTCATGGCCTCGATCACCGGCACGGCCCGGGGCACGATGCAGGGGTCGTGCCGGCCCTCGATCTGCACGGTGACCTCTGACCCCGAGCTGTCCACGGTCTTCTGGGGCCGGGCGATGGAGGCCGGCGGCCGCATGGCGGCCCTGACCACGATCTCCATCCCGTTGGAGATGCCCCCGGCGATGCCGCCGGCATTGTTCGTGCGCGTGCGCATCCGACCCTGGTCCATGTAGGGTTCATCGTTGTACTGGGAGCCGCGCAGACGCGTGGCGTCGAAACCGGCGCCGATCTCCACGCCCCGTACCGCGCCCACGGAGAGGATGGCGTGCCCCAGCAGCGCCTCCAGCTTGTCGAACACGGGATCCCCCAGGCCGGCCGGGCAGCCGAAGGCCACCACCTCCACGATGCCTCCCACGGAGTCGTTTTCCGCCTTGGCCTTTTCGATCTGCTCGATCATCCGGGGTGCTGCCTCGGGGTCCGGGCACCGCGCCGGGTTGCGCTCGACCTCCTCGGGGTCCACGCGCATGGCGCGGATGCCGGCAATCTCCCGGCTGTAGCCCAGGAGCGTGATCCCGCGGGCGGAAAGGAACTTCCGCGCCACCGCGCCGGCGGCCACGCGGGAAGCGGTCTCCCGGCCGGACGCCCGGCCGCTTCCCCGCCAGTCGCGGATCCCGAACTTCGCGCTATAGGTCCAGTCCGCGTGTCCCGGCCGGTAGAGGCCCTTGAGGTTGTCGTAATCGGAGCTTCTCTTGTCCTCGTTTCGGATGAGGAGGGAAATCGCGGTGCCGGTCGTGGCACCGTCGAATACGCCGGAGAGGATCTCCACCCGGTCCTTTTCCGCGCGCGGCGTGGTGATGGCGCTCTGCCCCGGCCTCCGACGGTCCAGGTCCCTCTGGATGTCCTCCACGGCAAGCGGGATCCGCGGCGGCACGCCGTCGATCACCACGCCCACCCCGGGGCCGTGGCTCTCTCCAAACGTGGTGATCGTGAACATACGCCCGAACGTGCTTCCCGGCATCAGTCCATCCTCAGGTTCGTGTGATCAGGTGCGTCTTGATGGCATCCACCCACTGCACGGGATACAGCAGCGTGATGGCCACTCCGTCCTGCTTGCCCGAGGCGTTGAGAAACCGTACCACCACGCGGTGACGCTCCGTGCGGCGGCCCCCCCGGCGTTCCGATATCCCGATCCAGGAAATGGAGGGCCCCGGGATGAACACCTCCCGCAGCCCGACCCAGGAGTGGAAATACAGGCCGCTGGGCAGGAGCATGAGGATACCGGAGGCCGCGGAAGGCCCCTTTTCCCCGTCCGCGTGGCCGTTGAATCCGCCCACCCGCGCCCCGGCGGCGAGCAGCAGCGATTCCCGGCCCATCTCGGAGCGCACGTGTCGCAGGATCCGCCGACGCGCCGCGACAAAGGCCGCCCCGATCGCCGCGGCGGCGATGAGCACGCCGAGCCCGATCCACTCCGCCGCCCTCCAGAGATTTTCCATGAGTCCGTGACCAAAGTACAGAAAAGGCCACCAGCCTGCAAGCTCGCTTGACGGTAACCCCCCCATCCCTCATCTTTTCCGGGGCCTCTGAAGGCATGGGGATGAGACGAGCACCGTGGGTAATCCTGGTTGTGGTGGCTCTCGCGGGCTGTTCCGGTGGAGGCTCGCACACCTCCGCGGCGCGGGGTCCCGGGCCCGCGTTGCCGGAAGACCAGACCGTCTACTATCCCAGCCAGGACCGGGTACTCACGCGGGGAGACGGCTCGGGAGATGACCTGCACTGGAAGCCGCTCGGCCTCACCTTTCCCGCCGACCTGGCGAGAGTCCATCATGCGCTGGTCCTCTCGGACACGGCGCTGACGGACAAGGACGGTAACTCCAAGGGCGCGCTCCTGCGGGCCGGCTCGGTGGTCAGCGTGCGCGCCGTGGGCGAGTGGCAGCGGCTGGGATCGGATTTCAGCCGCCTGTACCAGGTCCAGGGCGCAGACCCCGGTCTTCGCGGCTGGATAGACGCCGGGGCCGCGGCGCTTGTCCTGGCGGAGGAACCGGGGCTGCAGGTGGGAATCATCCCGCGCATGATCACGCTCCGCGGGGGAACGGCCGAATACAGCCTGCTCGTGGTGGCGGACGGCACCCACGTGACGATCCTGGACACGAGCTACATTCCCTATCCGGACGGCTTCCATCCCTCCGGGGTGGTGAGCGTTTCCCTGCAGGACGTGAACGCGGATTCCCGGGCGGAGATCATCCTGGAGGCGGAAACCATCGTCTCCCTGCGCTTCCTGGGCTCCACCCCGATCCGGTGGAAGGCATGGCTGCGGCGCGGGCTCATCGGCGCCATCGTGCCCATCTTCCGGTACAACGAGAGCTTCGGGTCGGACGCCGGCTACTACTACTCGGCCACGGACCGGCTGTTCGATTCCAGCGGCCGAGGCTTCCGCGACATGGTGCGCGTGGACACCGATTACACGCTGGTCAACGGGGCCGACGAGTTTCACAACCGGACGGTGAGCTTCTACCCGTGGAACGGAAGCGAGTTCATCCATGAATCGCTGCAGGACCTTCCGAAGCAGGGAACGGTGAGGGCGGACGGCACGGTCCTTCGCGCCTCCCCGGACAGGCAGAGCGCCGCGGTGGTCACGCTCGCCCGCGGGGAGCAGGTCTACGTCTCGGACCGCAGCGACACGCGCCAGTCTCCCGACGAGCCCGACTCGTGGTGGTACCAGGCCATGACGAGGTCCGGTGCAGAAGGCTGGATCAACGGGGTTTCACTCGACCTTGCCTGGATCGATCCGCTGAAGATCGGCCGGGCGGAGTTCCGGGCACAGAACTAGTCCACCGCTGGCCGCCTTGACAGGGGATGCCCGCGGACGACACGCTGGCGTACGTACCCATGAGCAGGAGAATCATCCTCGCGGTGTTCCTGGTGGTTGTGTCGGCGGTGGCCGCGTCGGCGCTTCCCTCCACGTTCCTGGATTCAAGCTCCACGGACGGGTTTCTTGGAGTCGGCGTCATGGTGGCCTACGACGTCGAGCGGGGAAGCACGTCGCTTGCAGCGGAGCTGTTCTTCGGCACGACCAGCCGCATCGGTGTCGGCCTGACGTGGCTCATGAAGCTGCCCTCCTTCGATACCGGCAACTTCTCGATTGACGGCCTGTACTGGTACGACCCGGATTCCACCGGCTACGGGGCCATCGTGGTGCCGGTGAAGGTCCGCCTGGGCTTCGACTTCGGCCGCGGCGGATCCGACTTCCTGTGGGGCGTGGGCGTGGCGGCCGGGGTCCAGGACTACGCCTTTGCCGTTGACGACACCGGGGACCTGTTCCTCACGCTCAAGGCGATGGGTGAGATCGACTACTGGTCAGACGGTCACATCGATCCCCTGGTGATGGCCGGAAGCACCTTCGAGGGGACCACCGGCACGTCATCTGACAGCAGCGGGTACGTGATCTACTATTACTACTGAAGGCCCGACGCGTGCCTCCCGGCGCCTGCACGTGACGTTCTCCCCAGGAGTAGCCATGAGACGTTTGCCCCGGGCACCGCTCATCGTTGTGGCCGCGCTGCTGTGTCTCGTTGCGGGACGCGCGTCGGCACAGGACTTTCCGCTTCGCGTGACGGACGACACCGGGGCGACCGTGACCCTGAAAGCCCCGCCGGTGCGGATCATCTCCCTCACGCTCCCGTCGGACGAGATCCTGCTATCCATGATCGACCCGAAGCGGATCGTGGCGGTAACGGACCTGTCGGTGGACCCGTCGGTGTCCAACGTGACGAGGGAGGCCGCCTCCATTCCCAACAAGCTGGACATGAACGTGGAGAAGGTCCTCTCTCTTTCGCCGGACCTCGTGCTGGTGGCAACCTGGAGCGATGCCGGGGCCGTGGCGCAGCTTCGGGAGGCCGGCCTGCCGGTCTACGTGATGGCCAGCGGCCTCACCATTGCCTCCATCGAGCAGAAGATCCAGAGGCTCGCGGTGCTGTGCGGGGACGCGGAGGCGGGACACCGCATGGTGGCGCGCATGGAGCAGCGGCTGCAGGCGGTTGCCGGGCGCGTGGCAACGGTTGCGGCGTCGAAGAGGCCGCGGGTCATCGACTACGGCTCGTGGGGCGGCGCCATGGGCCGCGGCAGCGCGTGGGACGAGATGCTGCAGCGTGCCGGCCTCGTGGACGGCGTGGCGGACCTGAAGGCGGATGCGTGGGGCCAGGTCCCGTTGTCCAAGGAAGAGCTCGTGGCGCTGGATCCGGATATCCTCGTTCTTCCCGGCTGGGTGTACCACAATCCCAGCGGCGCGCAGGCGTTCTACCGGCTGGTCACGCAGGATCCCGCGCTGAAGGGGCTTGCGGCGGTGAAAGCGGGCCGCGTCTACCAGATGCCGGAAAACCTGCAGACGGCCACATCCCAGTTCATCGTGGATGCGGTAGAATGGCTGGCGCGGACGGCGTACCCGCAGTTGTTCCGATGAGCACGGAGGCGCCATGCTGGTCCTTGTGACGGGCGGCAGCCGGAGCGGCAAGTCCCGGTTCGCCCAGCAGCTTGCCGCAAAGAGGCCGGGGCCCCACGCGTACATCGCCACGGCCCAGGCGCTGGATGAAGAGATGAGGCAGCGCGTCGAGGCGCACCGGCGTTCACGGCCTTCGGAGTGGGCCGTCATCGAGGAGCCCTGGGCGGTTCCCGAGGCGATTCGCCGGGCCGCGGCCGCCTCGCCCACGGTCATCCTGGACTGCGTCACGCTGTGGATGACGAACCTCCTCATCTCCGACGACGCCTACGACGAGCGCCGCGCGGAGGTGGCGGCGAACGAGCTGGTGGACGCGGCCCGCGCCGATCCGGCGGCCACGGTGATCGTGGTGAGCAACGAGGTCGGCTCCGGAATCGTGCCAGATAACGCGCTGGCGCGGCGATTCCGCGACTGCGCCGGCCGGGCGAACGAGGTGATTGCCGGCGGCGCCGATGAGGTGTACCTGCTGGTGAGCGGGATCCCGGTGCGCATCAAGCCCGGGTCCCTGGAATCGAAAGGAATGCAACCGTGAGTGAGCTGATTGGAGTTCATGTGCCTCGCGTGGACACGGAGGCCCGACGCCGGGCGCGGGAGCGCGCGGATGCGCTGCTGATGCCCCGCCGCGCGCTGGGGAGACTGCTGGACATCGGGGAAATAGTCGCCGGGATCTCCGGCTTTCCCACGCCGTCTCTGTCCCGCAAGGCGATTGCCGTCATGGCCGGAGATCACGGTGTGACCGAAGAAGGGGTGAGCGCGTATCCCGCCGATGTCACCGGACAGATGGTCCACGGGTTCACGGCCGGGATGGCCGGCATCAACGTGCTGTCACGGCACGCCGGTATCACCGTGAAGGTCGTGGACATGGGGTGCCGCGCCGACCTGTCGTCGCTGGCCGCCTCCGGGAAGATCATCGATGCCAAGGTGGCCCCGGGCACGCGCAACATGATGCGGGAGCCGGCCATGAGCCGGGAGCAGGCGCTGGAAAGCCTGCGGCGCGGGGCCCAGATTGCGCGCGACCTGGCGAAAGACGGGATCCGGATGGTGGGGACCGGAGACATGGGCATCGGCAACACCACTCCCTCCGCCGCCATCGCCGCGGTTGTCACCGGCAAGGATGTGGCCTCGCTGACGGGACGCGGCACCGGGATCGACGATGCCACGCTGGCCCGGAAGGTCCGCGTGATCGAGCAGAGCATCTCCGCGCGCCGGCCGGATCCGCAGGACGGCGTGGACATCCTTACGAAGATCGGCGGGTTCGAGATCGGCGGGATTGCCGGGTTCGTACTGGGAGCGGCCGAATGCCGGCTGCCCGTCGTCATCGACGGGGTGATCTCCACGGCGGGAGCCCTGCTGGCATGGCTGATGGAGCCGCGGATCGTGGACTACCTCTTTGCCGCCCACCGTTCGGTGGAGCCGGCCCACACGGCCATGCTGGAGACGCTCGGCCTGTCTCCGCTGCTGGACCTCGGGCTGCGGCTGGGAGAGGGGACGGGCTGCGCACTCGCCATGCCGATCATCGAGGCCGGCGTCAAGGTGATCGCCGACATGGCCACGTTCCAGGAAGCCGGGGTGAGCACCGGCGCCTGAGCCGGGAGGCAGGCCGTGCGCGCGCTGTTCTCCGCCATTGCGTTCCTCACCGTGGTCCCCATTCCCGAGCGGTGGAAGAGCCGGCGGGAAAACGGGATGTTTGCCGGCTACCCGGTGGCCGGCATCCTGATTGGCGTGGTGCTCGCCGCCGCGGCGGAAGCCGCGCACGCGCTGTTCCCGCCGGCCGTGGCCGCGGTCGTGCTGACGGCAGCGGTACTGGCGCTCACCGGCGCACTGCACCTGGACGGGCTGGCGGACTGCGCGGATGCGTTCTACGGCCGTCGCGACCGCGAGAGCGTCCTGCGCATCCTCAAGGACCCGCGCGTGGGCTCCATGGGAGCCGCGGCCATCGGGCTGGACCTGTTGCTGCGCGGCACGTCTTTCTTCTCGATACCGACAGCCCTTCTGGTGCTCGCCTTCCCCGTGGCCGGCCTCCTGTCGCGAAGCATCGTTCTCCTGGCGCTTCGGCTCCTGCCCTACGTACGGATGCAGGACGGGATCCTCCGGGCCGGGCGCCCGGCTGGCGCGGGGCTCACCGTCCTGGGGGCGGCCGCGGCGCTCGGCGCAGTGGCCGTGGTCCCTGTCCCGAGCCTGGCGGCGCTGGCAGCGGTTGCCGTTTTCTGGCGCGCGTCCTGGAAAAAGATCGGAGGCTGCACGGGAGACGTGCTGGGCGCCTCCATCGAGATCGCGGAGGTCGTGTTCCTCGCGGCGCTGGCCGCCACCGCGAACGCGGGGCTGCGGCTGGGGCTGCTGTACTCCGTGTCGGTGCTTCGGTAGGGCGTCCGTCCGCTCACCCGGGGGCGGGCCGGCCCTCACCTCCGGGATGATGACGGGGCGCCGGGGCTGTCCGGTGCGCGAGGGGCGGCCGTGGCGCCGCCGTAGAACATCGTCATGAACTCGTTGGTTTTCCTCCGGTAGGCCACCGGCGGAAGACCGGCAAAGCGCTTGAACTCCCGGGAGAAGTGGCTCTGGTCGTAGTAGTCCTCGTCGAATGCTGCCTCATCTGTCGTGGAAGCGTATCGCGTGAGCGCGACGAACCGGTTCTGAAAGCGCACGATCTCCGCGAGCGTCTTCGGCCCCAGGCCGACGAAGCGGTCGAAGACCATCGCGAGGTAGCGCTGCGAGTACCCCATCTTCTCCGTGAGCTCGCTGATGGTGAGCAGTCCACCGCGCTCCTGGATGAACCGCACCGCGTGGCGGACGAGCTCCCCGGAGCGCCGCGCCTGTCGGAGCAGACCGAGGAGGAACGCCTCCAGCAACCTCACCCGGCCTTCCGCGGTCGGCTCCTCCGCAAGACGGTCCTGCAGCTCGCGGCCGGCGCTGCCGTAGACGTCCGTGGCCGGCGTGACACGGTTGGTGAAGTCGCAAAGCTCCGCCGGGAAGAATGGAAAGGCGGCGCCGGGAAACAGCTCCGCGCTCAGCACGCCGATGGGCCCCTCCGAATCCACGATGGACGGCCGGTCAGACATGCCCAGCACCCACAGCGTATCTTTCGGGTTCTTCTGGAACGGCTCGGCGCCGGGCAGCCGCCCCGAACCGTCTACGGGAACGGCCCGGTTGAGCAGGCCAGAGCGGTACGGAAACACGATCTTCATCCGGCCGTTCGGGACTATTGTCTTGATGTCTTCCGTCCGCCAGCCCGCGGCGTTCTCCACGATCCAGATCTGGGAAACGTGCTCCCGGAGCAGCGGGTGCACAGGAAAGAACCTGATCTGCATTTGCTCACCCAAACATAAGGGGGGGCCGCGCACCGGGGCAACACTCCGATGCGCCTTGCTCCGGCGCGCCGGTCCGTCCCCGGCCCTCACATGCTCTGAAGCCCGATGCGATTGCCCTCGGTATCCAGAAACAGGCCGATGTGGCCGGCGTCCTTTCCGAGGTACGTCTTGGGGAGCACGACCGTGCCCCCGGCCTTCTTCACGCGGGAGAGAACGTGATCCAGGTCATCGCCTCCATCCAGGTAGACGGTGACGCCCTGCGCGCTGGGCACGTAGCCTTCACCCCGGGCCAGCGCCCCGCAGTTGAACCGGTCCTCTGACGGGAACAGCGA
>DASRZR010000138.1:0-8844 GCA_035686185.1 Spirochaetia bacterium
AGGGGCAGGTCTTGCAAGTCCTTGTGAACGATGAACATGGCCGAAAGGGAGCAAACACCGCCGAACAGTGCCGAGACGAGGTACCCGACTTTTAAGCTGTGGGTCGCCAGTTCGACTCTGGCGCGGCTCATTCCGTGAAAAACGTGGCATCGATTACCCGCCTCGCGCAGCTTTCCCCGCGCGTGGCCGGCATGATACTGGACATGGATGGCGTGCTGTGGGCGGGGGACACCCCGCTCATCGACATGCCGTGGGCGTTCCGCCGCATCCGGGAGATGGGCATCCGGGTCGTCCTGATCA
Source organism: Spirochaetia bacterium (assembly GCA_035686185.1). Lineage (GTDB taxonomy): Bacteria > Spirochaetota > Spirochaetia > SZUA-6 > Fen-1364 > Fen-1364. Next base: position 301 of record DASRZR010000138.1, read on the forward strand.
GCAACAACTCCTCGCAGACTGTCGGGCAGCTTGTGGAGAAGGTCCGCTCGTTCGGCGTGGAAGTCGAGACGGGGCAGGTCATCAACGCCGCGGTGGCAGTCGTTGACATCCTGCGACGCCGCTTTCCGGAGGGCAGCCCGGTGTACGTGTTCGGGGAGGATGGCCTCCGCGCGACCCTGCGCGATCACGGCTACCCGCACACGGACAAGGGCGCGCCGGCCGTCGTGGTGGGCCTGAACCGGGGCGCGGTGTACGCCGACCTCCGTGACGCCGCCACGCTGATCCGACGAGGGGCGCTGTTCGTCGGGACAAGCCGCGACCACGCCTCCCCGGAGACCGATGGAGAGATCATCCCCGGGGGCGGAGCGTTCGTCGCGTTCTTCGAGACCGCGACCCGCCGGAAGGCCACCATTGCCGGCAAGCCCTCTGCCTACCTGTTTCAGCTCGCGCTCCAGCGGCTTGGCACCTCGGCAACGCAGACACTGGTCGTGGGGGACCGGCTGGACTCGGACGTGGCCGGCGGGCAGGCCGTGGGCTGCCGGACCGCGCTGGTCCTCTCCGGGGTCTCCTCCGTCGAGGACCTGGAGGGCTTTACCCCGCCGCCGGACCTCGTCGCCTCCGACCTGGGAGCGATGCTGGAAGCGTGAGGAGTTGCCACGCTCCCGGCGAGTCGTGTACAACGGACGCAAATGAAAGTAGCGGCGGTGGTCATTCCCACCTACCAGGAAGCTCGCTCCATCGGCACGGTCCTGGAAGAGCTGATACGGGACGTCATGCCCCGGACCTCCTGGGACTGTCACGTCCTGGTGGTGGACGCCAACTCGCCGGACGGCACCGCGGACGTCGTGCGGTCATTCATGGCCCGCTGCACCCGCATCCATCTCAGCGTGGAGGATCAGAAGAGCGGGCTGGGCGCCGCGTACGGGAAAGGGTTCCGTCACGCCATGGACGTCCTGGGTGCATCGGCAGTCATCGAGTTCGACGGGGACGCCCAGCATCCTCCCGGCGTCATCCCGCTCCTGCTGGACGAGATCGACGCGGGCGCGGACCTCGTGCTTGGCTCGCGTCGGCGCCGTGGCGGATCGTATCCGCGCGGATGGAGCTTCCAGCGGCGCTTCTTCAGCACCGTAGGCGGGTTCGTGAGCCGTCTGCTCCTGTTCTTCCCGACCTCCGCGTTCTGGAAGGTCACGGATCCCACCACCGGGCTGAAGGCCACGCGCGTGGACGGGCGGCTGCGCGCCCTGGACCTGGGCGCGCTGCGGGCCGGCTTCTCCTACAAGCTGCAGATGCTGTTTCAGCTCGTGCGCGCCGGCGCTCGGGTGAGCGAGGTACCGCTGCAGTTCCGGCTGCGAACGGAAGGGGAATCCAAGCTCGGTCGCCAGGAGCCGATGGAAATCCTCTGGACCTGCCTGCTGCTGCGCCTCCGGGACCCCGGGACCCGGCGGTTCTTCCGGTTCGCGCTCGTCGGCTTCTCCGGCTACGTGGTGAACGGGCTCCTGCTGGAGCTTCTTTCCCGGGCCTCCGCGTTGAAAGCGCTTGCCGGGTCCTTCGACTTTGCGCGCAGCACGCTGCTGGCCTTCCTGTCCCAGGCCGCGGCGTGGGCCTCCCTGCTTTCCGCGGAAGGCTCCATCCTCAACAACTTCCTGTGGAACAACTTCTGGACGTTCCGAACCGGGCAGCGCCCGCCGGCCCGGGGCTTCGTGGGGCGGCTTTTGTGGTTCAACCTTGCCTCGGTGGGCGCCATCCTCATCCAGGCGGTGTTCGTCGGCTTTGCGGCCCACTTCCTGGGCGAGTCCACGCTCGTGCGGCAGGCGTCCCTCGTGGTCGCCATCGTGGCGCTGGTGCTTCCGTTCAACTGGCTGGTCTACAGCCGCCTCATCTGGAAGAAGACCACGGAGGCCTGAGCGTCAGCCTTCCAGCACGCTGCGCACCGCGTGCAGGAGCGCCGGCTCATCGAAAGGCTTGCGCAGGAGGTGCGCCTCCGGCCGGAGCGTTCCCCGGGACTCCAGGGCCTGCTGGGTGTAGCCGGAGATGAACAACGTCCGCACTGACGGACGCAGGGCGGCGACACGGGCCGCCAGGTCCGCACCGCCCATTCCCGGCATCACAACGTCCGTGACGAGCACGCCAATGCCGGGCTCCTGGGAAGCGATCTCGATGGCCCGCTCGCCGCTGGAGGCCTCCAGCACGGTGTAGCCGGCCTTCTCCAGCACGCGGCGCGCGTAGCGCCGCACGGAAAGCTCGTCCTCCACCAGGAGCACGCGTTCCGTGCCTCCGGCCGTGGGAGCGGCGGGGGCCGGCGCCACCGGCTCACGGGCCGCGCCGGCAAGACGCGGAAAGAAGATCGTGAACACGGTTCCCTCATCGGGAGCGCTGGTGCAGTAGATCCGACCGTTGCTCTGGGCGACGATCCCGTAGACGGTGGAGAGACCCATGCCGGTGCCCTTGCCCGGCTCCTTGGTCGTGAAGAACGGCTCGAAGATCCGCGTGAGGGTCTCCCGGTCCATACCGTGTCCCGTGTCACTGACGCGCAGGCACACGTGCTCTCCGCTGCCCAACCCCGGGAACTCCGTGCCGGGGCGGCCGGGGGCGGCGTGGTTGAACGTCTCGATGCGGAGGGACCCGCCCCGCGGCATCGCGTCCCGCGCATTGACCGCGAGGTTCATGAGCACCTGCTCGACCTGCCCGGGATCCGCCATGATCCGGCCGGTGTCCGGCGCCAGGTCGGTGGCGATCTGCACGTCTTCCCCGATCATGCGGCGGAGCATGGGCTCGATTCCGGCGATGAGCGCCAGCATGTCCACTACCCGTGGCTGCAGGACCTGCTTGCGGCTGAACGTGAGCAGCCGGGACGTCAGGTCAGCGGCGCGCGCCGCCGCGGCCCTCACCTGCTTGATGTCCGCGGCCATGCGGCTGTCCTCCGGCAGCTCCGCGAGGGCAAGCTCGCTGAAGCCGCGGATCACCGTGATCAGGTTGTTGAAATCGTGGGCAATGCCGCCCGCCAGCCGGCCGACGGCCTCCATCTTCTGCGCCTGGCGGAGCTGGTCCTCCGTGTTGCGCGAGGAGGTGATGTCCCGGAGGAAGAATGCCAGGCGTCGGGGCTCTCCGCTTTCGTCCGGGATGGGAAAGATTCCCACGTCGAACGTGGAGCCTTCCCGAACCACCTCCAGCCGGGCCGGCCGTCCCGTCCGGATGGCCTGGGACGTCTGCTCCTTCACCCGGTCATCCAGGGGCAGGCCCTTCATGTGCCAGACGTCCTGGCCGGCGAGGTCAGCGGCCCGGGTCCCCTTTGCGGCCCGCGCAAAGGCGTCGTTCCCCAGCAGGAGCTGGCCGGAGGACGTCACGAGAAAAGCGAGGTCCGTGGTGGCATTCAGCAGGGTGCGCAGCGTGTCCTCGTTCTCCCGGGATGCCCGCTCGGCTGCCTTGCGCTCGCTGATGTCACGGATGGTGGCCAGGACCATGGGCACACCATCCATTTCAAAGAGACGGTTGCTGATCTCCACGGGGATCCTGCGGCCGTCCCGCGTGAGGTGCATCCCCTCCCACTGGACGAACCCTTCCGCCTTCAGACGCTTCATGGCGCCGGCGATCGGGGGAAGGCCCTCCGGCGCATCGATGTCCTTCGCGCTCATGCGCAGGAGCTCTTCCCGGGAATAGCCCAGCCGCCGGCAGGCCGCGTCATTCACCTCGACGAAGATCTCCGGAGACCCGTCCTCGTGGAAGGGATGCACCAGCACGGCGTCACTGATGCTGCCGAACAGGAGGCGGAACCGCTCCTCGCTGCGCCTCAGCGCGCTCTCCGCGTTCTTGTGCTCGGTGATGTCCACGGCCGTGAACGTGATGCCGGCTTCCAGGTCTCCCAGGTCTATGGGGGAGCTGCTGATGAACACGTCCAGCGTGGAGCCGTCCTTGCGCCTCCAGCGGGTCTCCTGCGCCGCCAGTCCGGCCCGCTCGATCTCCGGATAGCCCGTGGTCCCCATGTCCTCGTATTCCCGGTCGGACAGGTACAGCAGGCGCGAGTTCCTGCCCACCAGCTCCTCCCGGGCGTAGCCCGTCATCTGGCACAGACGGTCGTTGACCTCGATCAGCGTGCGATTGGAAACGATGCCCATGCCGGCAGGATTGGTGCGGTAGATGCTCTGGATCCTTTTCTGGAGCAGGCGCGCATCGTGCGGGGAGCGCATGAGAACAGTGTAGCACAGGAGGCGGCGTGGGCAACTGACGGGCGTTGCCCGCCCGGCCTGTGTGCCGCCGCTACGGGTCTACAGCGCCGCCGGCCCGGCGCCGGCGGCGCCCGGTGACGAGCAGGTACGCAAGCAGCGCCCCCCCGGCCAGGAGCGTTACCGTGGCCACCACCCGGGTCATCTGGAACGCAAGCTTGTGGCTGCGAGGGTCGACGCGGAAACAAATGCGCACCAGCCGGGCAATGGTGGGCCCGATGACGCCCTTCTGCGCTTCCAGCAGGGAGAGCTTGATGTCGGCCGGAAGGAAGTCAGCGCCGAACATGTAGCGGACGATTCGTCCGTCCGGGGAGAGCACGGCAATGGCCACCGGGTGGTCGAAACCGTCCCCGTTGCGCTTGTAGTGGAACCCGATCGATTCGGCCACGGCGTGGATGTCCGCCTCATCACCGGTAAGGAACCGCCACGCCGCGGGAGGGAATGGCCGCTGGACGGTCTCCAGGCTGATGCGCTTGGCCTTTCGCGCATCCGCGCCCGTCTCCCGCGGGTCGATGCTGATGGTCACCACGTTGTAGTCGCGGCCGGGCTCGGCGTCCACCGCGCCCAGGGTGCCGGCGAGGCCGGTGAGCAGGTAGTCGCACACGTTCGGACACCGGTAGTACACAAGGGCCAGGATCGTGGGGACCGTCACGAGCTGTCGGAGCGTGACCGGCTGGCCTTCTTCCGCCGAGAAGCGCGCGTCCAGGGCCACCGCGCTCCCCAGTTTCTGGTCCACGCCGATGTCCGAGAAGCCGGTGGAGAATGCATCTGGCGGGCTGTCGGCAAACGACGACGCTGCAGCGAGCAGCGCGATCGCGGCCGCCCCGGCCAGTCCGAGCAGGATCATTTTCAATGGCATCGATCAAAGTATACGGAGGCAAGGGGTGGGAGGACAAACGCGCCTCGTTGACCGGCCCCGGGACGACGCGTAGACTCCGGCCGTGGACGTCATCGCCCCCATCCTGCTCTCCCTGAAGGTGGCCGCCCTTGCCACCGTGCTGTCGTTCCTGGTCGGGATGGGGGTCGCGCGCCTGTTTGCCGCGCATCGCATTCCCTTGCGGCGCGTCTGGGAGGCCTTGCTGATCCTGCCGCTGGTCTTCCCGCCCACGATCACCGGCTACCTTCTGCTGGTCGTGTTCGGACGCAAGGGGCTCCTCGGCGGCGCCCTGTCGCAGGCCGGCATTCCCGTCGTGTTCACGTGGGCCGCGGCGGTCATCGCCTCCTTCGTCGTGTCCCTTCCCCTCATGTACCAGAACTGCAAGGCGGCGCTTCGCAGCGTGGAACCACAGTACGCGCGGGCGGCGCGCACGCTGGGCGTGTCCGAGGGCAGGATCTTCCGGCGGATCACGCTCCCCCTCGCGGCTCCCGGCATCCTGGCCGGGATCGCGCTCTCTTTTGCCCGCGCGCTGGGAGAGTTCGGGGCCACCTTGATGGTGGCCGGCAACATCCCGGGGCGGACGCAGACCATCCCGCTTGCGCTGTACAGCGCCGTGGAAGGTGGGCACTCGACGGAAGCGAACGTTCTCCTGGGTGTCACGGTGGTGGTTTCCCTGGGGCTGGTGGCCGTGGTGGGGTGGAGCGAGCGGAGGCTGTTCTTCCCGGGGAAGGAAGAGCGGTGATCCTCGTCAATTTCGAGAAGCAGCTCCCGCTGTTCCTGCTGAAGGCCGCGTTCATGGTGGACCACAGAGAGACGGCCGTGCTCTGGGGGCCCTCCGGCGCCGGCAAGAGCACGGTGCTGAACTGCATCGCCGGCCTGGTCGAACCGGATCGCGGAGAGATACTTCTGGAGGGCCGGGTGGTCTTTTCTCCCGCAAAGGGAATCCGGCTGCCGCCCCAGGATCGTCGCGTCGGGCTCGTGTTTCAGAACCTTGCCCTCTTTCCCCACATGACGGCAGAGGAAAACGTCAGCTTCGCGATGCCGCGGGACGAGCGGCAGGGCGCTCGGGACATGCTGGACCGTTTCCGGTTGGCGCCCCTTTCTCACCGGCGACCTTCCCAGCTTTCCGGCGGTGAGCGCCAGCGGCTGGCGCTGGCCCGCGCCCTGGCCATACGACCCACCGTCCTCCTGCTGGACGAGCCGTTCAACTCACTGGACCGCCATACCCGGGAGGAGACCCACCGGGAGTTCCGCGCCTTGAGGGAGAGCATAGACATGAGCGTGATCCTCGTCACCCACGACCGTTCGGAAGCAGAGTCCCTGGGCTCGCGCATCTTCGAGCTTCGGGACGGGGAGGTCACCGAATGAGCAATGATACCGGCCCGAAACTGACCGCGTATTCCCGGTTTGCCGGCTGCGGAGCCAAGCTGGGCCCCGGCGTCCTTGACCAGGCGCTGTGCGGCCTTTCGCAGAGGTCCTTCCCGCAGCTCATTGCCGACTTCCGTCGGGCAGAGGACGCGGGCGTCCTGAAGCTGGACGAGGAGCGCGCGCTGGTGCACACAGTGGATTTCTTTCCGCCTATCGTAGACGATCCGTTCACCTTTGGCAGGATCGCGGCGGCGAACGCGCTCTCTGACGTCTATGCCATGGGGGGAGCGCCCAGCACCGCGGTGTGCCTCGTGGGGTTCCCCGTCGACAAGCTGGAGATGTCCCTGCTCGTGAAAATGATGGAGGGCGGCCTTTCCGCGCTGGACGAGGCCGACTGCCCGCTGGTGGGCGGGCACAGCATCGATGACACGGAGCCGAAGCTCGGGTACGCGGTCACCGGCATCGTCCATCCCCGGCAGGTGTGGCTGAACAACGCCCTGCGGCCGGGCCTGCGCGTCATCCTTACCAAGCCCATCGGCACCGGGCTCATCACCACGGCGGCAAAGTCCGGCAAGGCGTCAGGGGAAGCGCTCGCCGCGGCCTGCGCAAGCATGGGCGCGCTCAACCGCCGCGCCTGTGAGACGCTGAGGCAGTTTCCCGTGAGCGCCTGCACTGACGTCACCGGATTCGGGCTGCTGGGCCACGCTTGCGAGATGGCCTCCGAGTCCGGCTGCCGCATCCGCATCGAATCGAGCGCGGTTCCCCTGCTCCCGACCGCCCGCGAGTGCGCGGCGGCAAAGACGATCCCGGGGGGCACCCGCCGCAACAGAAGCTTCCGTGAGCGGTTCATCGCAGGCCCACGGGCCCGGGACGAGGAGCTCCTTACCATCCTGTTCGATCCCCAGACCTCGGGGGGGCTGTTGGCGGCCGTGGAGGCGGCCCAGGCCGGACCGGCGGTGGAAGCGTTGCAGGCGGCGGGGGTGCCCGCCGCAATCATCGGGGAGACGATCCCGGGAGACGGTCAGATCGAGCTGACGTGAAAGAGGCGCCGCTCCTGTCCGAGGACGAGCGCTGCTTCCAGCGCGGCCCGACCCACGGCCCGCGCCTTGTCTGACACGGTGTGGACGTATGCGGTCTCTCCTCGCGGGTCCACGTCCCCGATCTTCATGCCGCATCGCACGGAGGCTTTGCCGCTGATGGCCCCGCGAAGGCACCCGTCGAATGGTGCGACCACGGCCTGCCCCTGGACCTCCATGATGACCTCGCCGGCTTTCACGAGATCGCCGATCTGCCGCCGCAGCGTGACGCGCCCGTCCGCCGGCGCCCGCAGCACTCGCTCCCGGCTCTTGCCGCCGATGTCGCCGGGCACTCCCGTGTCGGTGGAGGCGGACCCGTCACGGATGATCCGTCCCAGCGCGTGTCCCCGCGCCGTTTCGATGACCGCGTCCGCATCCTGCCCGGCGGTGAAGCCGGGGCCCAGCGCGATCACCGCGGCCTTCTCCGAGCGCGCAGTGCCCAGGTTGCGCTTGGCCATGATGGCGTCCACGATCACCACCGGCGCCGCCTCCCGGGCGCAGGCACCCGCCGGGTCCACAACCACCGCCACATTGCCGTTCTCCAAAACAGGAAGCCACATGGACGGGGGAGCCAGCAGCGCGCGAACACCCTCCACTTCGTGCGACCCCTCGTACACGGCCGCGGCGAACGACACGGTAAGCCGAATGGCGGTGGGGCAGGGGATCTCCGTCATGAGGACCCGAAACCCGGCCGCGTGGAAGGAAAGAGCCGCGCCGGTGGCCAGGTCCCCGGCGCCCCTGATGAGGACCAGTGGCCCCCGGTCAGCGTGCGGCCGGGTCGTACATCTCTCCTTGCCGGAATGAAACCAGGGCGGCCCGCAGCCCGAACCTCTCGAACATCTGCTGGACCGCCTCCTGGGCGATCACGCGCTTGTCGGGAAGATCCGCCTGGTTGATCAGCACCCGGTAGGCCATGCCCGGCGTCACGCCCTTGCGGTACGCCTCCCGGCTGGCAGCGAGGATGGAAATTTCCCCGGGCCCGAACCGGGCTTCCGCCGGGTCC
>DASRZR010000139.1:0-18282 GCA_035686185.1 Spirochaetia bacterium
AGCAACAGGAATGCGCCGCTGACCAGCGTCCACGCCAGGAAGGAACGGCGTCCTTCCTGGCGGCGGCGGAAGGCTCCCAGCAGGAAGCAGCCGGTGGTACACAGTCCCTCCAGTGACAACAGGAAGTCACTGGCGGCCGCCCGCGTCGGGGTGCCGGGAAGGAGGCATGCCAGCAGCGCGTGAGCGGCGATTACACCCATGGCAACGCCCGCGGCTATAGCCCCGGTACGGTGCGACACCGCGCCCGGACGGGTTGACGGTGGATTGCCGCTCATCTTGGGTACCGCAAACTTCGGTCCTTTGCGGCCGGATGTCAAGGTCCGGGTAGTGGTCCGGACCCGCAGTCCCCGGGGCGCTCTGCCCGGGGCGGCCTGTCTATGTCAGCAGGAGCAGGGGCCGGGAAACGAGCTCCATGAACCGGCCGAGGAACTTGCAGGCGTACACGCCGTCGATCAGCCGGTGGTCCACCACCAGGGACAGAGGAAGCACGGAGGCCGGCGTTACCGCTCCTGCCTTTACGACCGGTTCCTGGTGGACGCGCCCGATGCCCAGGATCCCCACCTGCGGCGGCAGGATCATGGGGTTCCCGTACACGCCCGAGAAAGAGCCGAAATTGGAGATCGTGAAGCTTCCGCCACGGATCTCCTCCAGCAGGAGCGTCCTCTGTCGGGCCCGCTCCGTAAGCCGCACGATCTCGCGGTGGATCCCTGACACGGTCATGCCGGCCACGTTCTTCAGCACCGGCACCACGAGGCCCTCGTCGGTGTCCACGGCGATCCCGATGTGCGGGGTGGGGAAGGACTGGTACTCCTTCTTCTCCGCGGAGTAGGTGGAGCTGAGAAGCGGGTAGTCCTGCAGCGCCTTCGCGGTTGCCTTGACAAAGAACGCCAGCAGCCCGACGCGCTCCCGCGAGCTCTCGTTCATGTCCCGTCGAAGCTGCAGCAGCTCGTCCACCAGGGTGAAATCGTGGACGGCCGCTGCCGGGATCGCCTGGCTCTTTTCCATGGCCGCCGCAATGGCAAGACGCAGCACGGACAGGCGATGACTCTGGATCCCGTCTCCCACCGGCTCGGCGATGGCGGGCGCGGCCCGCGGCACGGTGCCGGTGGCGAGGTCCTTCTTCAGAATGCGGCCCCCCGGGCCGGTGCCGATGACCTGGGAGAGATCGATGCCGGCATCCGCGGCGAGCTTTCGCGCCACGGGGGACGCCCGCACCATGCTCCGCGCGGGCGCGGCGGCGTGGCCGTTTCCGCCGGCCGCCGGTGCCATTCCCCGCGGGACGCCTTCACTACTGGCGGGAAGGACCCCGGTGCTCACCTCCAGCCGGCCCACCACGGTCCCCGCTTCCGCGTACGGGGCGTCATGGCTGCCGACGGCCGCCGGCGCGGGAGCGGACTGCGTGCGGATGCGCGCCACCACCTCCCCGACGCGGACAACCTGGCCGGTCACCAGGGACATCTCCACCAGCACCCCGTCAACGGGAGACGGCATCTCGGTGACCACCTTGTCCGTCTCGACAACGGCCAGCGCCTGCCCGGCCTTCACCGCCTGGCCGGGAGCGGCCTTCAGCTCGACGATCGTCCCTTCCGTGAGCCCCTCGCCAATGTCGGGAAACCGGAACTCGAACAGACCTGACTCACGGCTCATAGCTCATCACCTTTCGCGCTTCCGCGGCCACCTGTTCCGCGCTGGTAAGGTAGTGCCGCTCTCCCCGCGGCATCGGGAAGATGACGTCCGGACCGGCCAGCCGGGCCGGCGGGGCCTCCAGGAGGTCGAAGGCATGTTCCATGACCGTGGCCATGAGCTCGGCGCCCACGCCGAAGCTCTGCGGGCCCTCGTGCACCACGAGCAGCCGGCCGGTCTTTCGAACCGACTCGACGACCGTTGCGGCATCAAACGGGTAGATGGTGCGCAGGTCGATGAGCTCCACCGACCGGCCTTCCGCGGCGAGGGCGGCGCGCGCCTGCCGGGCTTCCATCATCTGCGCGCCGTAGGAGACCAGCGTGAGGTCCTCTCCCTCCGCTTCCACGTGCGCCGCGCCGATCTCGATCTCGTACGCCTCCTCCGGCACCTCCTGACGCACCGCGCGGTAGGCGCGGGACGGCTCCAGGTAGATGACGGGGTCCGGGTCCCGGATGGCGGAGATCAGCAGGCCCTTCGCGTCGTGCGGCGTGGACGGGATCACCACCTTCAGGCCGGGGATGTGGCCGAAGAACGCCTCCACGCTCTCCGAGTGGTGCTCGGGCGCGCGGATGCCGCCGCCGTACGGCATGCGGATGACCAGCGGCGCGCTCATCGCCCCCCGCGTGCGGTTCCTGATCCGCGACACGTGGCTCACGATCTGGTTGAACGCCGGGAACGCGAATCCCGAGAACTGGATCTCCACCACCGGCCTCAGGCCGGCCACGGCCATGCCCACGGCGGCGCCCACGATCCCGGACTCGGAGATCGGCGTGTCGAAACAGCGCTGTTCGCCGAAGTCACGCTGCAGGCCCGCCGTGGCCCGGAAGACGCCGCCCTCCAGCCCCACGTCTTCCCCGAGCACCACGACGGAGGTGTCGGAAGCCATTTCCGTGCGCAGGGCGTCCGTGACCGCCTCCAGCAGGGTGAGCACCTTCATGTCTTCCTCCGCTCGAGCTGGCGGGCCATGAGGTCCGGCATTTCCAGGAAGTGCCAGCGGAACATGTCCTCCATGGCGGGATCGGGGACCTGCTCGGCTTCCTCGAAGGCGGCCTGGGCGCAGGCCAGGGACTGCTCCCGCAGACGGACCGCTTCCTCCTCGGTGAGCTTCTTCTGGCAGACCAGGTAGCGCTGCAGCCGGGTCAGCGGATCGCGCGGCTCCCACTCCTTCACTTCCGCCTCCGTGCGGTACTTCGTGGGGTCGTCGGAGGTCGTGTGGGCGCCGAGGCGGTACGTCTCCCCCTCGATGAGCGTGGGGCCGAGCCCGGCCCGCGCCCGGTCGGCGGCGAGCTTCACCGCGGCGTACACGGCGAACACGTCGTTGCCATCCACGCGGATGCCGGGGAAGCCGTACGCGAACCCTTTCTCCGCCACGGTGGCGCTGGCGCTCTGCTTCGGCCACGGCAGGGAGATGGACCAGTAGTTGTTCTGGACGTAGAAGATCACGCCGGCCTTCCACACGCCGGCAAGGTTGCAGGCCTCGTGGAACTCGCCCTCCGACGTCCCCCCCTCGCCGAGGAACGTGATGGCGATGCGGTCACTGCCCTTGTAGCGCTCCGCCCAGGCCAGCCCCACCGCGTGCACCATCTGGCTCCCGATGGGAACGGAGTTGGGGAACGTGCGGTAGGTATCCGGGGGCAGGTGGTTGGCGGCCTCGTTGCCGTACCAGTACAGGTACCAGTGCTTCAGCGGGATCCCCCGGATGAGCAGGCCGCCCAGCTCCCGGAAGGCCGGCACGAGCCAGTCATCCGGCCGAAGGGCCATGAGCGCTCCCACCGAGTTCGCCTCCTGCCCCTTGTTCAGCGCGTATGTCGGCATGCGGCCCTGGCGGTTCAGGTTGACCGCCCATTCGTCCGCCTGCCGGGCCAGCACCATGGCCTTGTACGCCGCCAGCGCCTGATCGTCGCTGAGCCGCGGCATGCCCTGCGGCAGCGGTCCGAGCTTCCCTTCCGCGTCCAGGAGGGTCAGGGTGCGTCCCTCGCGCGGATCGTAATTCTCGATCATCAGCCCTCCTGGGCGCTCCGCCTTGCGCTTCCGTCCGCGCGTCGCCGCGGCGACGGCCGTCAGGACTTCTGAGAGCCCGGCAGCGAGACAAGTGCCGCGTGCCAGGCAAGGGTTGCGCACTTGACCCGCACGGGAAAGCTGGCGAGGCCCTTGAAGGCCGCCAGGTCCCCCAGGGAGTCAAGGACCGAAGCGGGGATGTCCCCGCGAAGCGCCTTGATGAAAGTATCCGCGCGTTCGCGCGCCTCAGAGACGGAAAGGCCCTGCAGCGTCTCCGTCATCAGCGAGGCCGAGGCAGTGCTGATGGCGCACCCCTTGCCGTCGAACCTCACCCGCTCCACCCGGCCGCTGTCTCCCACGGTGAGCTCCAGCTTGATGGTGTCCCCGCACGTGGGGTTCTCGTGGGCCATGGCCTGCGGAACGTGGTCGAGGTTCGCCTTGCCGCGCGGCGAGCGGTAGTGGTCCATGATGATTTCCTGGTACAGGTCGTCGAAGGCGCTCACTCGTAGAACCTCCGCGCCGCCTCCAGGGCGTCCGCGAGCCGGTCGATCTCGAAGAAGGAGTTGTAGAACGCGAGGCTCGCGCGAACGGTGGCGGGAACGCCCAGGCGCCGCGCCAGCGGCTGGGCGCAGTGGTGCCCCGCCCGCACGGCGATTCCTTCCCGATCCAGGAACTGCGCCACGTCATGCGCGTGGATGGCCCCGAGCGTGAACGGGAACACGCCCGCGGCCGGCGTCACCGTGCCGCGCGCCGCCCCACCGTACAGCGTGATCCCGCTCACCTCGGCCAGCCGGCCTCGGGCATAGGAGGCAAGCTCCTCCTCCCACCGGCGGACGGCCGGCAGGCCCAGGGTGTGCAGGTAGTCGATGGCCGCGCTGAGGCCGACGGCGCCTTCCACGTTCGGGGTGCCCGCCTCGAACTTCCAGGGCAGGTCGTTCCAGGTGGAGCTCTCCAGGGAGACGGACCGGATCATTTCGCCGCCCCCCATCCAGGGAGGCATTGCCTCCAGGAGGCTCTCCCGGCCGTACAGGGCGCCGATCCCCATGGGCCCATACATCTTGTGCCCGGAGAGCGCGAGGAAATCGCAACCGAGGTCCTGGACGTCCACTCGGAGATGCGCAACGGCCTGGGCCGCGTCCACCAGCACCAGGGCGCCACGCGCGTGGGCAAACGCGGCAATGGCTTTCACGTCGTTGATCGTGCCCAGGACGTTGGATACGTAGGTCACGGCCACCAGCCGGGTGCGCGGGTCCCAGGATCCCTCAATGCCGGGAAGGTCCAGCGTCCCTTCCGCGGTGATCGGAACGTGCTTCAGGATGGCCCCGCGCCGGGCACACGCGAGCTGCCACGGCACCAGGTTGGAGTGGTGCTCCATCTCCGTCACGAGCACCACGTCGCCGGCCTGGAGCGCGCTGTCTGCCCAGGCGCTCGCCACAAGGTTGATGGCCTCCGTGGTGCCCCGGGTGAACACGACTTCCCGGGAGGAGCGAGCGTTCACCAGGCGCTGTACCTTGCCCCGCGCCTCCTCGTAGGCGGCCGTGGCCTCTTCCCCCAGCGTGTGCAGGGCGCGGTGTACGTTCGCGTTGCCGTGCTCGTAGTACACGCGGATAGCATCCAGGACCGGCCGCGGCTTCTGCGACGTGGCCGCGTTATCCAGGTAGGCCAGCGGTCGGCCGTTCACCGTCCGGTCGAGTATGGGGAAGTCGGCGCGCACGTCCTCCACGCTGCGGCTTCCGACCATGGCGCCGCGGTAGCCCGCGGCATTTGGAGCGCCGCGGTAGCCCGCGGCATTTGGAGCGCCGCGGTAGCCCGCGTGCCCCAAGGGATTCAGGATGCCACGGGATTCCGCGGCATGCGTGCCACCCATATCTCCCCCGCTTCCACCTTCACGTCCCACGGGCGCACGGGCTGCGTGGCGGGCAGCCCGGTCACCGCCCCGGTGCGAAGGCTGAACCGGGACCCGTGTTTCTGACAATATACCTCTCCGCCCCAGACGTCGCCCTCGGAGAGGCGCGAGTACTCGTGGGAGCAGATGTCGTCCAGCGCGAACACGCCGTCCTCGGTGCGGAACACCGCCACCGGCGCGCCATCCACGCTCACCGTGATCGCGGAGACGAGGTCCGCCTCCGCCGCCACCCTCACCCAGTCCGGGCGGCGGGATCCGTTGCCGGCGTCGGTCATGGCCGCGCTCACGCGACGCGCAGCCGGCCCCGGATCGTGTCCAGGGTCGACTCACGGAAGGCCTCCGGCGCCGCGGTGAGCATGTCCTCGAAGTAGCCGATCACGAGCATCTCGCGCGCGGCGGCCGCGGACAGGCCCCGGCTCTGCAGGTAGAACAGCTCCTCCGCATTGAGCTTGCCCGTGGTCGAGCCGTGGCTGCACTTCACGTCGTTGTTCCCGATCTTCAGCGTCGGGATGGAGTCCGCGCGCGCCGCCTCCCCCAGGACGAGGTTTCGGTTCGTGAGCCACGCATCGGTGCCCGCGGCGCCCGGGGAGACCTCGATGAGGCCCTGGTACACCGTCCGGCCTCCGCCGTCAACCGCGCCCTTATAGACGGCGCGGCTCATCGCCTTGGGAGAACGGTGGCGCTGCACGGTGCGCAGGTCCATGTGCTGACCCTTGCGGCAGTAGTAGGCGCCGTCAAGGAACGCCTCCGCGCCGGTGCCGCCGAGCGCGCAGTCAACACGGCTCTTGGCCAGGCGGGAACCGAACTCCGCGTCAAAGTGCCGAAGGGAGGCGTCCCGGCCGACCTCGGCCTGCGCGTGCCGGATGTAGATGTCCCCGGGCGCCAGTTCCTGCTGCTCCCAGAGCTGCAGCGCGGAGGCGTCCCCCAGGCGCACGTCCACCACCGCGTTGCACAGGAGGCCGGCGCCGCCCGCTGCTCCACCCCGGGAGGAGATTCTCTGGACTACGCTGGCCCGGGCGCCGACGCCCAGGAACACGGCAAGGTGCGGCGCGCTCATTATCCCGTCCCCGTCCTCCTGGAAGTCGATGAGAAACGGCTCCGTGATTTCCAGGCCCGCCGGGACCCACAGCAGGGCGCCGTGGCTCCATTCCGCGTAGTGCCACGCGAGGAACCGGTTGTCGATCTCCGCCAGCGCCTTCTGGTACAGGGAATGAAGCGGCGCCTCGAACTCCTCCAGCGCGTTGTCCAGCGGCAGGAGGCGCACGCCGGCCTCGTACAGCCGGGGATCCAGCGCCGACTCGAGACAGCGGGCGGACTGGAACCGAAGGAGGCCGGAGGCGGCTCCCCGCTCCACGTCGGCCGGGCAGGACGGTGCCGCGGGCTTCACGGGAGCGAAGGAGTCCAGCGGCACGCGGCTCAGGTCCGTGCGCCTCCATTCCTCCTCGGCCGTGGTGGGCCATTTCAGGGACTGGAACTGTTCGCGCGCCCGGGTGCGCAGGGTGCGCATCCACAGGGGCTCGGCGGAAACGGCGGCAGCGCTCGGCATCAGCCCACCGTCCCTTCCATCTCCAGCTCGATGAGCCGGTTCAGCTCCACCGCGTACTCCATGGGAAGCTGCTTCACCAGCGGATCCAGGAAACCGCTCACGATCATCAGGGAGGCCTCCGCCTCCGTCATGCCGCGGCTCATGAGGTAGAACAGCTGCTCCTCGCTGATGCGGCTCACGCGCGCCTCGTGCTCGATGGACACGTCGTCGGAGTCGATCTCCATGTACGGGAACGTGTTGCTCGCGGAGTGCTCGTCCAGGATGAGCGCATCACACACCACGCGGGAGCGCACGTCGTGCAGACCGGGGTTGACCTTCAGAAGACCCCGGTAGCTGGCGATCCCGCCGCCCCGGCTGATGCTCTTGGCCGTGATGACCGAGGAGGTGTGGTTGGCCGCGTGCACGGCCTTGCCGCCGGTGTCCTGCTCCTGTCCCTTGCCGGCGAACGCGATGGACAGCACCTCTCCGTGCGCCCCTTCTCCCATCAGCCAGATGGACGGGTACTTCATCGTGCGCTTGCTGCCGATGTTGCCGTCCACCCACTCCACCACGGCGTCCTTGTACGCCATGGCGCGCTTGGTCACGAGGTTGTACACGTCGTTGGACCAGTTCTGGATGGTCGTGTAGCGCACCCGGGAGCCCGGCAGCGCGATGATCTCCACCACGGCGGAGTGCAGGGACTCCGTGGCGTACACGGGGGCCGTGCAGCCCTCGATGTAGTGAACGAAGCTGCCCTCGTCGGCGATGATGAGCGTGCGCTCGAACTGCCCGAAGCTGCGCGCGTTGATGCGGAAGTACGCCTGCAGCGGCACTTCCACCTTCACGCCCTTGGGCACGTACACGAAGCTGCCGCCGGACCACACGGCGCTGTTCAGCGCCGCGAACTTGTTGTCCAGGTACGGGATGACCGTTCCGAAGTACTGCTTCACGAGGTCCGGGTGCTCGCGGACCGCCGTCTCGGGGTCCGTGAAGATCACGCCCTTCTTCGCCAGGTCTTCCTTGATGCTGTGGTAGACGACCTCGGAGTCGTACTGCGCCCCTACCCCGGCGAGGAACTTGCGCTCCGCCTCCGGGATGCCGATGCGCTCGAACGTCTTCTTGATGTTCTCCGGCACGTCCTCCCAGGTGCGTCCCTTCTGGTCCGTGGGCTTCGCGTAGTAGTACAGGTCATCGAAGTCCAGGTCCGAGAGGTCCGCGCCCCAGTTCGGCATGCTCTTCTTCCTGAAGGCCGCGAGGGAGCGGAGGCGGAACTGGCGCATCCAGTCCGGCTCGCCCTTGCGCTCGGAGATGGCGTTGACGATCTGCTCGTCCAGGCCCTTGCGGGTCTTGAAGACCGACTCGTCGGGAAAGTGGTACCCGTGCTGGTACTCGCCGACGAGCTCCTGCGAGGTGTCAGTGACTGGCGACGACATTGGCTTCCTCCCCCGTCACCGAAGGTGACATTCCGGCCGTCACCGAAGGTGACATCTCTTCGTCTATTCCGTACTGCTGCTTCACCCAGTCGTAGCCGCGGCTCTCCAGCGTCTCCACCAGATCCTTGCCGCCCGAGGTGACGATCCGGCCCTTGTACATGATGTGCACGTAGTCGGGCACGATGTGGGTGAGGATCCGCTGGTAGTGCGTGATGATGAGTGCCCCGAAGTCCGGGCCGCGCAGCCGGTTCACGCCCTTGGACACGACTTTCAGCGCGTCGATGTCCAGCCCGGAGTCCGTCTCGTCCATGATGGCGAGCTTCGGCTTGAGCATGAGCATCTGCAGGACTTCCATCCGCTTCTTTTCACCGCCGGAGAATCCCTGGTTCAGGGACCGGTTGATGAACTGCTGGTCGATCTCCATGAAGTCCATGGCTTCCCGGAGCTGCTTGATGTAGGCGGTGACGTTCATGGACGGGCCCTTGCCGCCCTCCGCCCCGGCGCCCTTCTTCGGCGCGTCCCGCAGCTCAATGGCGCGCTTCAGGAACTTGCCCACCGTCACCCCGGCGATCTCCACGGGGTACTGGAACGCGAGGAACAGCCCCCTCAGCGCCCGCTCATCGGTGGAGAGCTCCAGGTAGTCCTCCCCATCCAGCGTCACCGTGCCGCCGGTCACCTGGTAGGCGGGGTGCCCCAGGAGGACGTTCGCCAGCGTGCTCTTGCCCGAGCCGTTGGGGCCCATGAGCGCGTGGATCTCTCCCGCCTTGATGTCCAGGTCCAGGCCGGAGAGGATCGGCTTGTCTCCGATGGATGCCTGGAGGTTTCTCACCTGCAGATGTGCTGCCATGTCACTCCCTTTTTTCGGTCCGCCGCGCGTCCTGCTGCCGCCAGCCCTAAATGGGGTAGCCCAGCGCTACGCGCGCCTCTTCACTCATGCGCTCCGGCCCCCACAGGGGGGACCAGACGACGTTTGCCGAGACGTCCACCAGCCCGAACGCGTCCCGGACCGTCTCAATGATGTCGTGGCGGATGATGTCCTCCGCCGGACACCCCGGGTAGGTAAGCGTGAAATCAACCTCAATCGCGGTTTCCTTCACGTCTACGCGGTAGACGAGCCCGAGATCGACAATGCTGAAGGCAAGCTCGGGGTCCTCCACGTTGCGGAGGACTTCCATCACTTCTTCACGAGACACCACGGCTTTCTTCTCTCACAAATAAGTTGACATTCCTGACTAATTTAGTCAAGAATTATAAGGTGAAAGTTCTGGAGATACTCTGCAACCCCAGACCCGGAAGCTATAACCTTTCTCTGGCGGCAAGCGCACGAGAGAAGCTACTGACGCTGGGTCACGAAGTCTACCTGCACGACCTCTATAAGGAAGGGTTCAACCCGGTCATGGACGCTTCGGAGCTCTCCCGGAGCTTCAGCCTGGACGAACTTGTTCAGGTCCACTGCAAGGAGCTGGCTTCCTGTGACGGGCTGGTCGTGTTCCATCCCGAGTGGTGGGGTCAGCCGCCGGCCATGCTGAAGGGCTGGCTGGACCGGGTGTTCCGCCAGGGTATCGCCTACGACCTGGAAGGCGAGGAGTTCGCGCAGAAGGGCTGGAAGCCGCTCCTGACCGGCAAGAAGGGGCTGGTCTTCTGCACCTCCGATGCGGAGGCGCATTCGGCCCGGACCCTGGAAGCGCTCTGGACCCACACGATCCTGGGCCGATGCGGCATGCAGGCCTCCTGCCACGTGCTGAGGGAGCTGCGCCGCGCGGACGCTTCCGCGCGGCGTGACTGGCTGGAGGCGATGCTGGCCCGGCTGCAGGATTCCTTTCCCGCTGTGCTGCCGAAGGGATAGTACGAAACTTCGTGTCGCCACCCTCCGGGTGGGGGACAAGCTCCTCCTCCTGGAGGGCGTGTTCGTCGGTAGCGTGCCGTCAACGGTCCAGGAGACGTTGGCGCTTCCATAGTCACTCCAGATGCCCGGACGGCCTATCTATATCAGGGAAGCCGCCTCCTGGAGCGCTTTGAGATCCAGCTTTCCGTGCTCCACGCTCGGCAGGCCCGTGGGGTGGGACCGTCCCAGGATCCAGTGCTCGCGAGAGAGCGGGATGAACAGCTCCTCGTCACCCCGCTTCTTGCCCCAGGCCAGGCGTCGGACGCCGTTTGTCGGCTCCTCCACGCCCACGTCCAGGTAGAGGTCGGGCGCGGCGGCCGCGGCCGCCTGCTTTGCGAACAGGTACCCGGCGTTGCGCGAGCCCCAGTACAACCTGACCTGAAGCTTGTCCGCGGAAGCCAGGAGCGCTTCCAGTACCCCGGCCGGCGCTGTTTGCGGGTTCACGCAGGCGATGACGGCAGCGTCCGTTTTCAACGCCTCGGAGATGCCTTGCGCCGCGTCAGGGATCACGCGCTTCGCCGCCCGTCGCGCTACCTCGTCGTCGTGGCCGAGCACCCACAGCTCCGCGCTGCCGGCGCGCCGCTGGCGGTAAGCCTCCGTGAACGCCACATTGTTCGTGCCGCCGATGTCCCCGATGAGCACCAGGAGCTCGCGGGCGCCCTTCTTTGCGGCCGCCGGCTCCTGGGAGAGGAACTTCGACCAGCGTGCGTCCACCTTCTCCAGCCCGGCGGCTCGCACGGGAATCCCGCGCTTCGCGGCGGCCTGGAGGAACGCGTCGATGGCTTCTCCGCCAAGGTAGGGGGAGATGCGCATCACCGGGCGCTTCGCGCCAGCGAGCGCCGCGCTCACGGCCGCGCGCGCCTTTTCAAGGTCGGCGGCCGGCGGCAGCGGGTCGTTCAGGAACTCGTGGCCGAACTTTCCGTTCTTGCACAGCTTGCTGAAGTTCGGCGGCCCGTTGCGCTCCACGATCCTCGTGAACAGGGACCCGTGCCAGCGGTACTCGATGGCGCAGCCCACCGAGCAACGCGTGCAGGTGCCTTCCACCGCGGTTTCCGGAAGCGGCACGTTCTTGCGCGCCGGCAGCTTCTCGGTGAGCGCGCCCACCGGGCAGGCGGACACGCACTGTCCGCAGGAGATGCAGCTCGTGTCCTCTCCGAACGGCACGCCGAAGGACGGGGCCACCACCGATGTGAAGCCGCGGTTGATGTAGCCGAACACGCCGATGGCCTGCACGTCCAGGCAGACGCGCACGCACCGGGCGCACAGCACGCACTTGGAAGGATCGCGGCTGATGAACGGATGCGACTCGTCCACGGGATGAACCGTCGTTTCCCCGTTGTAGCGCGTGGCCACCGCCTCGTACTCGGTGGCGTGCATCTTCAGCGCGCAGTCGCGAACGTCCTGGCAGCCGCACTCCAGGCACCGTGCCGCCTCGGCCTGCGCCGCGGCCATGGTCAGCGTGGACTCAATTTCCGCGAACGTCCGCTTGCGGCGCTCGGGCTCCATCACCGTGGGGTGGGCCCGCGGCGCGTGCGGGGTGGTCTCGAAGTCGGCCGTAGTCGGCTCCCGGAAGTCCGACTTGCGGCTCAGGAACTCCTTGGGCCGGCTGTAGGTCCGGCCCTCCAGGTAGGCCAGCGCCGCGCGCGCCGCGTGCTTGCCGCCGGCAACCGCGCGGATGGCGATGTCCGTGCCCGTCAGCAGATCGCCGGCGGCGAACACGCCGGGGACCTCGCTTCGGCCGGTGTCCATGTCGGCAAGGAGGTTGCCCTTCTCATCGACAAGACCGGGCAGGGCGGACAACAGCTTCGTGTCGGGGTACTGGCCCACGGCACAGATGATCGTGTCCACCGGCACCGTGTATTCCGAGCCTTCCACGGGGACCGGCCGACGACGGCCGGAGGCGTCCGGTTCACCCAGCGCCATCTTCAGGAGCGTGAGGCCCTTCAGCGCATCCCCCTCCGCCTGGATGGAAACGGGGGCAGCGAGGTACTGGATGTCGATGCCTTCCTCCAGCGCCTCCTCGATCTCCGCATCGGAAGCCGGCATCTCCTCCCGGGTCCGCCGGTAGTACATCGTGACGGTGGAGGCGCCGTGTCTCAGCGAGCAGCGCGCGGCGTCCATGGCGGTGTTGCCTCCGCCGATGATCGCCACCACGTCTCCCACCTTCACGGGTCGGCCCTCGTTCACATCGCGCAGGAAATCGATGCCGGAGAGCACCGACGGGTGGTTTTCACCGGGGATGCGAAGCCCGCGGCTCTTCCACGCGCCAATGGCAAGCACCACCGCGTCGTATTCCGCGCGCAGCTTCTCCAGCGTAACGTCCCGTCCCAGCGTCACGCCCGTTCGCAGCTCCGCGCCGAGGCTCAGCATCTGGGAAATGGCGGTGTCCAGGACTGCCGGCGGAAGCCGATAGTCGGGGATTCCATAGCGCAGCATGCCACCGGCCTTGCCCATGGCCTCCAGCACGGTGACCTTCACGCCCTTCTCGGACAGGTACCAGGCAGCGGCCAGGCCCGCGGGGCCTCCGCCCACCACCGCCACCTTCTTCCCATTGGGGGCGGGGACCGGGCGCTTCTTCATGCCGCCGGATTGCGCTTCCAGGTCGGCCACGAACCGCTTGATCCCGTTGATGTTGAGCGGCTCTTCCACGAGATTGCGCCGGCACTTGCCCTCGCACGGGCGCGGGCAGATCCTGCCGATCACCGCCGGCATCGGGTTGTCCCGACGGATCAGCTCCACGGCCTCGGAGAACTTCCCGTTCGCAACCAGCCCGAGGTAGCCCTGGATGTCGATGTTGGAGGGGCAGGTGAGCGTGCAGGGCGCCTTGCAGTCCCCGTAATGGTTGGAAAGGATCAGCTCCAGCGCCATGCGGCGCGCGCCTCTGACTTCCGACGAGCCGGACGTGATCACCATGCCCGGCGTCACCCGGGTGCTGCAGGCCGGGACGAATCCCTTGGCCTTTTCCACCTGCACGAGGCAGACCCAGCAGGAAGCGTACGGCTCCAGCCGGCTGTCGTGGCAGAGCGTGGGGATGCGGATGCCCTGGGACTCGGCGACGTCCAGGATGGTGCTGCCGGACGCCACCTTCAGCGGGCGGCCGTCCAGCGTGATGTCAATCATGTCAGGCATGGGAGCCTCCCGACGACGTACCCGGCGTCATCCGTGCGGCAGAAATCGCGAGCCCGGCCTCCCGGCCCGTCCTGATCTCGATGGCGTCGAACCGGCAGGCCTCGAAGCACAGGCCGCACTGAATGCAGGTCTCCTGGTCGATGACGTGCGCTTTCTTCCGCTCTCCGTGGGCGGCCTTCGTGGGGCAGACCCGGGCGCAGAGCATGCAGCCGGTGCACGCGTCCGGCAGGACGTGGTAGCGGATCAGCGCCTTGCACTTGCGGGCCGCGCAGCGGTGGTTCCTGATGTGGTCGTCGTACTCGGAGCGGAAGTATCGGAGCGTGGTGAGCACGGGGTTGGGCGCGGTCTGGCCCAGCCCGCAGAGGGAGGACACCTTGATCCGGGCCGCCAGCTCCTCCAGCTCCGCGATGTCCTTCTCCTCTCCCTTGCCCTCCGTGATGCGGGTGAGGATCTCCAGCATCCGCTTCGTGCCGATGCGGCAGAACGTGCACTTGCCGCAGGATTCGCTCTGGATGAACGTGAGGAAGTAGCGCGCCACGTCCACCATGCAGGTGGACTCGTCCATCACCACCATGCCGCCCGAGCCCATGATGGCCCCGGTGGCCGTGAGCGAGTCGTAGTCCACCAGCACGTCGGCCAGCTTCTCCGGCACGCACCCGCCGGAAGGGCCGCCCATCTGCACGGCCTTGAACTGCTTGTCCCCGATGATCCCCCCGCCGATGTCGAAGATGACCTCCCGGAGGCTGATCCCCATGGGCACCTCGATCATGCCGCCGCGCTTGATCTTGCCGGCCAGCGCAAAGACCTTGGTCCCCTTGCTCTTCTCCGTCCCGATCTTCGCGTACTCCGCGCCGCCCATGCGGATGACGGACGGCACGTTGGCGTAGGTCTCCACGTTGTTGATGTTGGACGGGGAATCCCACAGCCCGCGCGCGGCCGGAAACGGCGGCCGCAGGCGCGGCATCCCGCGACGGCCCTCAATGGACGCCATCAGCGCGGTCTCTTCCCCGCACACGAACGCGCCGGCACCCTCCTTGATGTGAAGCTGAAAGGAGAACGGCGTTCCCATGATGTTCTTCCCGAGGAAGCCCTGCTCCTCCATCTGTCTCAGCGCGATGTGCAGGCGCTTGATAGCCAGCGGGTACTCGGCCCGAACATACATGTAGCCTTCATCGGACCCGATGGCGTACGCGCAGATCAGCATGCCTTCCAGCACCGCGTGAGGGTCTCCCTCCAGCACGGAGCGGTCCATGAACGCGCCGGGGTCTCCCTCGTCCGCGTTGCAGATGACGAACTTCTTTCCCGTCAGTGACTTCGAGTCCTTGGCAAACGTCCACTTCATTCCCGTGGAGAAACCCGCGCCGCCGCGTCCCCGGAGGCCTGACTTCTTCACTTCCTCGACGACCTGGTCCGGGACCATCGTGTTGAGCACCTTGCGCAGAGCCTTGTATCCGTCATGAGCCACGTACTCGTCGATGGACTCCGGATCAATGACGCCGCAGTTGGCCAGCACGATCCGCCTTTGCTTTGCCAGGTAAGGGTAGTCCGCCGGGATCAGGAGCTCCGCGACCGGAGCGCCGGCCTGCAGGTGGCCGCTCACGATGGATTCCACTTTTGCCTCGTCCACGTTCCCGTAGAGGAACCGGCGGCCGTCCGGCTGGCGGACCTCCACCAGCGGCTCGGCGTGGCAGGCGCCGATGCACCCGGTGGAGACCACGGACCACGGCAGTCCCTTGGACCGCACGCTCGTCGAGAGCGCCTCGAACACCGTCCGCGCCCCGGCGGCGATGCCGCAGGAGCTCATTCCCACTGCTACTTCCGCGCGCGCGCTCATTTCTTTGCTCCGGCTGCCGCCACGATCTTGCCCAGCTTGTCCCCCGTGAGCCGCCCGTACACCTCGCCGTCTATCATCACTACCGGCGCCAGGGAGCAGCACCCCAGGCACGCCACGCGCTCCACGGTGAACTCTCCGTCCGCCGTCGTGGCACCGGGCTTCACCCCGAGCTTCTGTTCCACCACCGTGTCCAGAGAATCGGCGCCCTGCACGTGGCAGGCCGTTCCATGGCAGACCTTCATCACGTGCTTCCCCATGGGCGTAAACCGGAACTGCGCGTAGAACGTCGCCACGCCGTAGATCTCCGCCACCGTCTTGCCGGTGGTCGCGGCGATCTCGCGCATGGCTTCCTTGGGCAGGTAGCCAAAGACTTCCTGGGTTTTTTGAAGCAAAGGGATGACGTTCCCCTTGACGCCCTTCCATTCTGCCAGGAGGGCCAGAAACGCCTCTTCCATGCGATCTCCTTCTACACGCGTGGCGTGAAATACGGGTCGCTTTTGCCTAGACGGGAGTTACCGGAAGTGTAGCACGGAAGGGGTTGGCATGCAACCGGCGGGGGGTGGTCAACCGGCCCTTTCCCGGCCCTCGCCGCGCGGTGAGGATCCGGCCCTGCGTTGCCAGCGCGCGGATGGCGGATTCCGCTTCCGCCGGCGTCCACCCCGCGAGCGCCCCGAAACCGCGCACGCAATCGTAGAGCTCGCGCTCCCGCCGCGGTCCGGTGGAGCCGCAGAGGATGCGCGCCGCCTCCACTACGGTGAACCGCCGGCGGTGCCGGCGGGCAAAGCCCAGGATTGCCTCCTCTCCTTCCGCATCCATGCCGACCGTGCCGTCACACACGTCGCAGCCCGAGCATGCCACCGGGTCCTGGCCGATGAGAGAGAGCAGTCCCGCGCGCCGGCAGCGGCTCGTCTCCAGTCCGTAGCCGATCATTCTCTGGAACCGTGTGCGGGAGGTATCGTCCGAGAGACGGGACAGGTGGACCGCTTCCGCTGTCTGATCGAGGAGCAGGATGGCGCGGGACCTCTGTCCGTCACGCCCGGCCCGGCCCGATTCCTGAAGGTACGCTTCCACGGATCCCGGCACGGAGGCGTGGACGACGGTGCGGATGTCTGGCTTGTCCACCCCCATGCCGTACGCGCACGTGGCGAACAAGGTGCCGTCCCGCGAGCCCAGAAACCATGCCTCGACATCCGAGCGCTCCTCCCGAGAGAGCCCGGCATGGTAGAAGAACGCGGTCCTCGAACCCGCTCGTCTACGCGCGGCCCGGCTTGCCAGCTCCGCTTCTCCCCGCGTCCGGCAGAACACCAGGAGCGGATGCTCTGCCGTCTCCACCAGCCGGCCGAGCGCCCGTCCGCGGCACAGGATGCGCTGCACCGCGTAGTGGATCCCGGGCCGGTCCGCGCTCTCCCCGACCACCCGGGCGCCGCCCTGAGGAAACAGGCAGGCGCGGATGCGCTCGATGACCGGCACCGAGGCCGTGGCGGTGAACGCGCTCACCGTGCGCGGCGCAAGGTCCGTGACGAGGGCGCCGGCCTGGAGGTACGCGGGACGGAACGAGTCTCCCCACTCCGAGATGCAGTGGGCCTCATCCAGCACGAGGTGCTGGATGCCGCAGCCGGCCAACGCCGCGCGGTTCGGCGGGGCCAGGCACGCCTCCAGAGTGGCCAGCAGGATTCGGGTGCGGCCGGTCCGGAGGTCTTGCCAGAGTCTCTGTCTTTCTTCCGAACCCAGTCCGCCCCGGAGCACACCAACGGGGATCCCGCGCTCCCGCAGCTTCCTCTCCTGGTCTGCCAGCAGCGACAACAGCGGCACGACTACCAGCGTGGGGCCGGGCAAGAGGAGAGACGGCAGGAGGAAGCACAGGGACTTACCCGAGCCCGTGGGCAGCACCACGATCTGGTGGTTGCCCTCCAGCACGTTCGACACCACGAAGCGCTGGATGGGGTAGAGGTAGCCAACGCCGAACCGCTCCCGGGCAAGGGAGGAGATCTCGTCCGGCAGGCCGGACAGGGGAGGCGCGGAGGCGGGGTCCATCGATCATGTCAAACGGGACCGGAGAAGCTCCTGATTGGGGTGCCGAGGGTGGCGGCGCCTACGGTCGAGGTCGCGCCGCGGAAAGCGGCAGGGTGGCCCGCACCGTCGTGCCGCGCGCTCCCTTGCGGCCCTCGGGTGTGTACGGCGCCTTTCCGTCGATGTTGCCCACGAAGTATCCGAACCCGCTGTGTCCGAGCATCTTGCGGACGGCCATGTTCTCCCCGATGTGGTACCAGTAGTGATAGATCACTCGCTGCAGCAGGTTGCCGTACATTCGGTTGGTCACCTTGCCGTCCCGTACCACCATCTGCTGGAGCTTCCTGACGGTGAGCGAGTCGAGCCACGTGTCGGCGACCCGGGTGATCTTGCGCCACGCCGCCCACATCGCTTTTGCGGAGGGCGTGCTGTGCGGCGATCCAAATGCGTACTCCTCTATCTCGGGAGCAGCCAGCTCACCCGTCGGGAAGTAGATGAAGTAGCGCTGCTCTTGCCACGCGAGGTGACCGATGGTCCAGGAGATGCTGTTCATCGGCATCACCCGTTTGCCCGCGTCCTCCTCGGATACCTTCGCGGCACGAATGAACTCCGACCTCGTGAAACGCAGTTGAAGTACCAGGGGGTGTGGCATCGTTGGCAACCTCTTTCAAGGGGCGGCACGTAGCCCGGGTTGAAGGCAGTGTACACCGGTCGACGCTGAGGGTGTACCTCACATCCGAAGAACGCCGGGCGGCTGACTATTGCTTGGTGTACGGACCGTCCGAGCCGGTGGCGGTCACGTAGCTGGTGCCGTCCAGGTGAACGTATATCTGGTTGCCGCTGATGCTGTACGTGATGTAGGCAGGGACGCCGGCTGTC
>DASRZR010000140.1:0-6775 GCA_035686185.1 Spirochaetia bacterium
CCTTCCGCCATCAGCGAGACGGCCAGGTAAAGGTCCGGGTGCGGGGCCTCGCCGGCCAGCGTCCGCAGGTCGATGGTAGACAGCTGTCCCGTCCTCACGTTGATGGCGTCCACCATCTTCTGCGAGTACTTGGAGATCTGCTCCGGGGTGACCTCCGGCCGCAGCGTGGGGTGGCTCAGCGGGATCATCCGGGGATAGTCCCCACCCACCCGGTCCACCGCCCGGGTTCCCAGCCCGAACACGAGGCGCACCAGGCCGTCCGCCTTGCGGATCCGCGGGTTCCATGCCCACGCGTTGGAGGAGTACAGCACGCCGGCGGCCAGCGGAAAATGCCAGTCTCCGACGCGCCGGCCCACCACCTTCTGCACGATCATGGCCATGCGCTCGTTGAAGTCCAGCAGGCCGTGGTCCCGGCGGTAGATGATCGGATCCGGTCCGTACATGCTGGCGAGCACGGACTTCACGCCGCGGATGAACGCGGTAAGCCGCGTCTGCTCGTCACCCTGGTTGGCCAGGAAGATGGACTGGTATTTCCCCGAGAAGGCCAGGCCGAAGCTGTCCTCCAGGTAGCTGGAGGAGCGCACGATGATCGGGTGCTCCCCGATCTCCTGGATCAACCGGCGGAAGTCCTCTATCACGTCCTGCGGGAACGAGGCCTTCTCGAACAGGCCTCCCACGCGCTTGTATTCCTCGTCGATGGCGTCCCGGTCACGGTACTTGTGCGTATGAAAGCCGTAGAAATGGTTTCGGTCGATGAAGTCGCTCATCACCCCGGAGCTCAGGTACCAGGTGTCCGGCACGGCGATGTACTTCTCGAAATCGGGGTCCCGCTCGGACAGGATGGGCAGGAGGATCTTCTGCGCCACGATCATTCCCGCCGACTTGCCGCCGAGTTTCCCCGGGTAGGAGACGTGCCCGATGGTGTGCTCGAGCACGGAGTTGATGTCGCGGATGGTGACGTGGTTCTTGGCGATGCCGATGAACGGGAGCTGGCTGGAGATGTAGTGGGAGAGCAGGGCCACGCGGATGCCCTCCGCCTCCTCCCGCGAGATGTACAGCTCTCCCTTGGGGATGTCGCAGAACTCGCGCAGGGCGCGCCAGATGGCAAGGGAGTCGGAGTGCTCGCTGGCCACGACCCGGCCCAGCTCCTGGCAGCGATCCCGCTTGCGCACGAGGTTGACCCAGTTCTCCGCCTCCTCCGGCCCCAGGGTGCTGGCAAAGAGCAGGTCGATGACGGTGTCCGTGTATTCCGCGCGCGCGCCCTCCGTGTCCGCCACACCGTCCGCGGCCAGGGCCCGCGACACGAGGCCGGGAAGGTCGTCCCGCGTGATAAGGCCGCGCTCCACCAGCACGTCAACGAAGGTGGAGCGCATCTGGGGAAGAAGCTCGGGGTAACGCGCTATCTGGCGGAACAGCCGGTAGCCCCGGGTGGGGCTGAGACCGGCCAGGGGGTCCTTTTCCTCGCTCACACCCACCCGCGCTGCTTGCAGGCCTCCGCAACCCGGCTCACGGAAACGAGGTACGCGGCCTCCCGCATATTGACCTTGTGCCGCTGCTGCATCGCGTAGACGTCCGCAAACGCCTTGGTCATCTTCTCGTCCAGCCGGGTGTAGACCTCGTCTATCGTCCAGTAGAAGTTGTACGCGTTCTGCACCTGCTCGAAGTAGCTCACGGTGACGCCGCCGGCGTTGGCCAGGAAGTCCGGCAGCACGAACACGCCCTTCTTGAAGAGGATGGCGTCCGCCTCCGGAGTGGTGGGCCCGTTGGCCAGCTCGCACACGATCTTGGCCGAGATCCGGGAGGCGTTGGCCTCGGTGATCACGCCTTCCAGCGCGGCCGGGACGAGGACGGTGACGTCCAGCTCCAGCAGCTTCTCATTGGAGACCGGCGAGGACCCGGGGAACCCCTGGAGGCTTCCCTTCTTCTGCTTCCACTCCACCAGCGCCTTGGCATCCATGCCGGCGGGGTTGTGCACGCCGCCCTGGGAATCAGAGACTGCCACCACCTTCAGCCCCAGGATGGAGGAGCCCAGCGTGGCGGCAAACTGGCCGGCGTTGCCGAAGCCCTGGATGGCCATCGTCTTTCCCTTCAGGTCGATGCCGAGCTTGGCGGCCGCTTCCCGGATGACGTAGATGCCGCCGCGCGCCGTGGCATCACCGCGGCCCGCCGACCCGCCCAGGGAAAGCGGCTTGCCGGTGATGACGCCGGGCTGGTGCTCACCGACAATCGTCTCGTACTCGTCCATCATCCACGCCATGATGTCCGGCGTGGTGTACACGTCCGGTGCCGGCACGTCACGGGTGGCGGAGAGGAAGCGGCCGACGGCGCGGATGTACGCGCGCGCCAGGCGCTCCTTCTCCGCGGTGGAAAGCTCCTTGGGGTTGCAGGTCACCCCGCCCTTGCCTCCGCCCAGCGGCAGGTCCACGACCGCGGTCTTCCAGGTCATCCACGCGGAGAGGGCCCTCACGGTGTCGATGGTCTCATCCGGGTGCCAGCGGAGCCCGCCCTTGGTGGGACCGCGGGCGCCGTTGTACTGCACGCGGTAGCCGTGAAACACTCGGATGGTGCCGTCATCCATGCGGACGGGAATCGTGACCTGCAGCTCGCGCTGCGGCCAGCGGAGGAGCTGGTGGGTGGCCTCGTCCAGTCCGAGGGTAGCGGCGGCGGTATCCAACTGCGTCTGAGCGATCTTGAAAGGGTTGAGCTCTGCCATGGTGTGTCTCCTTGCGTGAGGGGCTTATCAAGCACTATAGACCCTGGAATTCAGGAATGCAAGCAAAACAGGCGCCGGCATTCTTCGTATATTTATGCCTTGAGGAGATCCGGTGCATGAGGAAAGTGGTCTTCATCGTCATCGCGCTGTCCGTGGTCCTGGTTTCCACGCTGCCGGCCGCCGCCCAGGACCGGCCGGTGACCGGCCTCACGACATTCACGCTGGACAACGGCCTGGCGGTGTTCGTCGTGGAAAACCACACGGTTCCGCTGGCGCGCATCGAGATCGAGTTCCGAACGGGCGGCATCAGCCAGAGCCCGCAGACCGCCGGGCTGTTCCACCTGTACGAGCACATGATGTTCAAAGGCAACCGGGCCTACCCCAACCAGACCGCGCTGCAGTCCGCGATGCGGGACCTGGGCGTCTCGGACTGGAACGGCGGCACGAACGTGGAGGCCGTTTCCTACTATTTTACGGTGCCGTCGGACCGGACGGAAAAGGGCATCGAGTTCTGGGCGGATGCGGTGCGCTTCCCGCTGCTGAACCCCGCGGAGCTGGCCACGGAAAAGGACGTGGTGGTCAACGAGATCCTGGCCAACTTCAGCGATCCGGGAAACCAGCTCGGGGCCGCCATCATGAAAACGATGTTCTGGAAGTATCCCTGGAGAAAGGACGTAGCCGGCTCCGAGGCCCTCGTGAGGGCGGCCACGGTGCCCGTGCTGAAGCAGATCCAGGATACCTGGTACGTGCCGAACAACGCGGCGCTGTTCGTGGCCGGTGACGTGGACCCTGCCGCCGTTCGGGCCGCCGCGCAGAAATACTTCGGTGACTGGAAGCGTACGCCGGACCCGTGGGCAGCGCCCCCGCCGCCGGATCCGCCGCTGCCCAGGGACCAGCTCCTCGTGGCAGCGGATGACCAGATGTACCCGGGGATCGTGAGCGTGGACCTGCGCTTCCGCGGACCCGACACGCTGCGCAGCGCTTCCACGACGTACGTGACAGACGTATGGAACAAGCTGCTGGATGACCCCAACGGAAGGTTCCGGCAGAGCATCTGGACCCGGGTGCCCGGCCAGTACAACAAGGATTACATCTCGGTGGATTACCTCACGCGCCGGGACGGCGGCACGGTGGGATTCTCCACGTACCTCGTTGTGAAACCCGGGCAGGACACGTTTGCCCGGGTGCAGGCGCTGAAGGGCGCGTTCCGGGACGAGATGAAGGTCATGGCATCCGACCCGTCCTACTTCGGCGCGGACCAGTACGCGATCCTGAAGCAGCAGCTTGCGGATGACCGCATCTGGGAACGGGAGACCGCGGACGGGCTGGCCGGCACGCTGTCCTTCTGGTGGGCCGCCGCCAGCACCGCCTATTACCTCGGGTACAACGACGCCATGGCAAAGGTCACGCCGGCCGATATCGGCCGTTTCATCACGACCACGTTCCTGAGGTCTCCCAGCATCCTCTCGGTGCGGATGAACAGCGATGATTTCGAGAAAGAGAAGGCCTCGGCAACGGCCGGCGGATGGTCCCTCGTGACGAAGGACAGCGCCTACTGGTGGGCCGCCGCCTCGAAGGGGGCCGTGAAATGAGAAGGATCCCTTTCGCGGCCGCCGCATTGCTCATCGCCATGATCCTCGTCCCCGCGCTCGCCAGTGCGCAGGCCGTTCACCTCACGGACGAGCAGGCGGCGTTCGACGCCGGCTCCTTCAACGCCTTTGCAAAGGAGAACGTCGGTTCCTTCACCACGGCCACGCTGTCCAACGGGATCCCCGTTGTCATCAAGCGCTCCACGACGAACCGGATCCTCACGCTGAAGGCCATGCTCACGGGCCACGTGGCCTGGACGCCGCTGGACAAGGCGGGGCTGGAGGCCGTGATGCTCACCATGCTGACCCGGGGCTCCGAGCACTACACGTACGCGGACGTTCAGCGGCTGGCCTTCGAGACCTCGGGGAACATCGTCCCGAGGTACCAGTCGTATGACCTCACATCGCTGGACCTCGTGACCATCGACACCTACTTCGACCGGCTGTTCCCGGCGTTCGTGGATGCGCTCCGGCACCCGGCGTGGAACGCGGATGAGTTCCCCCGCGTCATTTCGGACTTCAAGCTTCAGAAGCAGCAGTCCGCCACGGACCCTTTCTCCGCCGCGGTGACAGACCTGGACCAGCGCTTCTTCCAGGGACACCCGTACGCCGCATCGTGGCAGGGAGAGGGAGACTCGCTGGACCACATCACCATCGATGACCTGAAGTCCTATTATGGAGAGGCGATGACGGCGGGCCGGCTCTTCCTCGTGGCCGTAGGCAACTTCGATCCGGCCACGCTCGTGCCGCAACTGGAGCAGGCCTTTGGAACGCTGCCGGCCGGCTCTTCCCCGCGGCCCGCGGTGCCTTCATTCAAAGGCTCGGTGCAGACCGACCTGATGGTAGTGCCGTTCCCTCGGTCGGAGGGGCTTGCCTACGTGCGCGGAGACTTCGCCATGCCGGATCCGTCGAGTCCCGACTATGCGCCTTCCCTGCTTGCGTTCGACCTGCTGAACGACATCCTGTTCGAGATCGTGCGCACGAGAAACGGCGCCGCCTATGGCGCGGAGGCCAGCGTGGAAGGGGGAACGGCGGCCTACGGAGACATCACCGTGTACCGCACCTCCGCTCCCGGCAAGGTGAAGAAGCTGGTGGACGAGGCCATCTCTGTGCTCACCTCCGGTCGCAGCCTGTCCGGAAAAATCAACGCCTCCGCGGCGGGCAAGGGCGGGCTGGGCAGCCCGGCAGAGGCCGCGGCTTCCGCGTTCGTGCCCGTGGCCGACGCGCTGCCGTTCTACAAGCTGAAGTTCATCACCGAGTTCTACTCCGGCCAGGAGACGAACCGTCAGACCGCGTCCCAGATTGCGGGCTCCCTCTACTACCACGGCGACTACCGGCACTACCTGCTTCTCATAGACCGGATCAACGCGGTGACCGCGGACGACGTGGTGCGCGTGGCCCGGACCTGGCTGGTGAACAATCCGACGCTGTGGATCGCGCTGGGTGATGCGGCGCTCCTGAAGGACGTCAAGCGGGAGGACTACGTCTCCGCCGCTTCCCCGTAGCGCCCCGGCCGGGCTACATTCCCCCTACCATGAAGCACGAGGAATACTCCTGGACCTCGTTCGACGGTCTTTCGATGTTCGCCCAGTCCTGGCAGCCCGACGCTCCGCGCGCCGTGATCTCCCTCGTCCACGGCGTGGGAGACCACTCGGGACGGTATCCCTACTTTGTACCGGCGATGACGGACGCGGGCTACGCGGTCAATGCGTTCGATCTCCGGGGCCACGGCAGGTCCGGCGGACCTCGGGTGCATGCGCCCTCCTACGATGCCCTTCTCCGTGATATCGACGTCCATCTGCAGAACACTCGCCAGCGGTTCCCCGGTCTGCCCCACGTGCTGTACGGCCACAGCTTCGGCGGCGCGCAGGTGCTCTGCTACACGATGAAGCGGACCCCCGCGCTCGCGGCCGTGGTGGCCTCCAGCCCCGGCCTGGCCTCCGGGGTCCGGCAGCCGGCACTGAAGGTGGCCGCGGGTCGGCTTCTCTCCCGCCTCACGCCCACGCTGCACATCCCACTGGGCTCCCCGACTGCCACGCTCTCCACGGACCCGGCCTGGGTGTCGAAGAGCCTCCAGGACCCGATGTTTCACAAGACCCTGTCCGCCCGCATCGGGATCATCCAGCTTGACGCGAACGAGTGGATACGGGCCCAGACGAGCTTCCCGGTACCGCTCCTGCTCATGCAGGGGACCGGGGACCGCTACGTGGACCCGCAGGCTACCATCGCGTTCGCCAGGAACCTGGCGGGAGAGGTGACGCTGAAGGTGTGGGACGGCCTCGGCCATGAGCTGCACAACGAGCTGCCCCGGGCGGAAGTGCTTACGTTTGTCCGAGCCTGGCTGGACGAGCGCGTGGGAAGGGGACGGTAGCGGCCGGATCCCCACGTGCGGCTCCGCGGAAGAATGGCGCTCACGCCCCTGCTTGCCAGCGTCCGCCCCGTCGGCCCAGACTGGGTTTCGGAATGGAGGGCC
>DASRZR010000141.1:0-5907 GCA_035686185.1 Spirochaetia bacterium
AGTGGAGACGAAGATCCTCAACTACGACATCCAGCAGGGCAAGCTCTCCCTCGGACTGAAGCAGGTCCTGCCCAACCCGTGGGACGACATCGACCAGCGCTATCCCATCGGCATGCGCATGACGCGCAAGATCCTCCGCGCCAGCCCGTACGCGCTGTTCTTCGAGATCGAGGAAGGCATTGACGGCGTCCTGCACGTGGACGACATGTCCTGGACCAAGAAGATCAGGAACGCCTCCTCCTTTGCCAAGGTGGAGGACGAGATCGAGATCATGGTCGTGGGCATCGACAAGGAGCGCGGCAAGGTCCAGCTCGGCGTGAAGCAACTCTCGGAGGACCCCTGGGAGTCAATCGCCCGGGCTTATCCGCGCGGCAGCGTCATCACCGGCGAGATCACGAACATCACGGACTTCGGCTTCTTCGTGAAAGTCCAGGGCGGCATCGAGGGCCTGGTGCACAAGCTGAACATCGTGGATGACCGCGTGGAGTCCGTGGAGACCGCCATGGCCAAGTACAAGGTGGGAGACTCCGTGCAGGCGGTGGTCACCGAGTGCAGCCCGGCCAAGCAGAAGCTGTCCCTGTCGCTGAAGGACTACGTCCGCCGCGTGCAGAGGGAAGAGATGGACAAGTACATCCACGACGAGTCCAAGCAGGACACGGTCTCCCTCGGCGACATGCTGAAAGACAAGATCAAG
This sequence comes from Spirochaetia bacterium, assembly GCA_035686185.1. Lineage (GTDB taxonomy): Bacteria > Spirochaetota > Spirochaetia > SZUA-6 > Fen-1364 > Fen-1364. The sequence goes on from DASRZR010000141.1 coordinate 695, forward strand.
AGCTAGGCCGCGGATGGGATGGTGAGAGCCGCCTCCACCGATCGCGAGAAGCTCGACGTACTTTCCGACATCTACGCGCGGATCAACTCCAGCTACACCGACGTCACCGGACTGCTCACGCAGATCATAGAGTCTGCCACCTCGTTGACCGAGGGGGAGGCCTCCTCCCTGATGCTCGTGAACCCGGAGAACAACAAGCTGTACTTCGAGATCGCTCTCGGCCCCAAGGGACCGAGCGTGAAGCAGTACTCGGTGAACATGGGGGAGGGCATTGCCGGGTGGGTGGCGGAGAAGAACACCTCCCTCATCGTCAACGACGTGCAGAACGACCAACGCTTCTACCCGGACATCGCGCGCAAGATCGGTTTCCCCACCAGCTCCATCCTCGCCGTGCCCATGCAGGTCAAGGACCAGCTCGTCGGCGTGATCGAGATCATCAACAAGCGCGGCGGCAAGAAGTTCACGGAGGAGGACCTGCAGTGGCTGCAGATGTTCTCCACGCAGGCCGCCATCGCGGTGCAGAACGCCCGCTCCTACCAGAAGGTGAAGAACGAGCTGAGCGCCCTCCAGGACAAGGTCCAGGAGGGGGAGGGCTGGCACACGTTCATCTTCCAGAGCAAGGTCATCCGGGACCGCATGGAGATCGCCAAGAGGGCCGCGGAGACGGACTCCTCCGTGCTCCTGCTGGGGGAAAGCGGCGTGGGCAAGGAGCTGTTCGCCGAGCAGATCCACCTGGCAAGCCCCCGGCGCTCGGGCCCGTTCATCCGTGTCAACTGCGCGGCCATCCCCGAGGCGCTGCTGGAGAGCGAGCTGTTCGGCCACGTGAAGGGCGCCTTCACGGATGCCGTGACGGACCGGCGCGGCCGGTTCGAGCTGGCGGACGGCGGCAGCCTGTTCCTGGACGAGATCGCCGATATGCCCCTGGCCCTTCAGGCCAAGCTGCTGCGCGTGCTGCAGAGCAAGACCTTTGAGCGGGTGGGCGCCAGCGAGCCGGTGAGCGTGAACGTGCGCATCATCGCGGCCACCAACCGGGACCTCGAGCGCGCCGTGGCGGGCGGCCAGTTCCGTTCCGACCTCTTCTACCGGCTGAACGTGCTTCCGCTGCAGATCCCGCCGCTGCGCGAGCGCCGGGAAGACATCCCGCCGCTGGCGGAGTTCTTCCTTCGCAAGCACTCTCGCGAGACCAAGAAGCAGATCAACGGGTTTACTGACGATGCCATGGCGCTCCTCCTGTCCTACGGCTGGCCGGGAAACGTGCGGGAGCTGGAGAACGCGGTGGAGCGGGCGGTCGTATTCGCCCGTGACGACAAGATACGCCCGGATTCCCTCGCGCTGGCCACCGGGACTCCCATGCCGGACGGGCAGTACGGCGAGAAAACGCTGCGCGAGGCATTGAACATCTTCAAGAAACAATTTATCACGAAGGCGCTGGAAGCCAACGGCTGGCACCAGACCCGGACAGCGAAGGCCCTGGACATCCAGAGGAGCTACCTGTCCAAGCTCGTCAAAGAGCTCAGCATCATGAAGGAAAGAGGGGTATAGAGGGATGCAGACGGTTCAGCAACGCGCGGGGGCAGGCCCCCACAATCCGCCGGAGCCCATGCGCCGGAGGATCAACAACTTCCTTTCTCACTGGGTGAGCCGGCTGCGCATTGCCCTCCTGATCATCCTGGCGGCCGCCGCAGCGGCACTGGTCGGCTATTTCGTGTACGTGGAGATCTCCCACAGCCGCGCCGCCGCTTCCGCCCTGCAGGCCGAGCGCCTCCAGGAGCAGTTCGATAACTGGAAGGCGGAGACCGACGCCACGAAGAAGGGGGCGCTGGAGAAGGACCTCTTGGATGGCCTGAACGCCGTCATCGGGCGGTATCCCCGGCAGTACGGCGGAGAGAGGGGCCTGTTCCTTCGGGCCCAGGTGAACTACGAGAAGAAGGCCTGGGATGCCTCCCTGGCCGACTACAGCGCGCTCGCCGCCAGGTTCCCGAAGAGTTATCTTGCTCCCATCAGCCTGTTCGATGCCGCCATCTGTTCCGAGGAGAAGGGAGACGCCGACACGGCGCTGAAGCTGTACCTGCAGGTCTCTTCGGGCTACAAGGACTCCGCCGCGGCTCCCCGCGCCACTTTTGACGTGGGACGGCTGTACGAATCCAAGAGCGATTGGACCAACGCCCAGAAGACCTACCAGTCCATGGACGACGCGTATCCCCAGAGCCTGTGGACGCGCCTGGCAAAGAACCGGTTGATCGAACTGAAGGTGCTCGGCAAGATCAAATAGGCCGGCCACCGAAGGTGGCATTTGCGCCGGCCACCGAAGGTGGCATTCGGGCACGGGCCCGGTGTACACGGCGGCTTTCGGCCGCGGAGGAGGGTGACTCATGGCGAAGAAGAAGGCCGCTTCGAAGTTCCTGGAGACCCGGTACTTCGGACTCGTCATCGGTGTCGTGGTGTTCCTCCTGCTCTTCGCCCTCAGCTCGGGGACCGTGCTCGTCAGGAGCCTTGAGCAGAAGCTCCTGGACCTGAACTTCCGGTTCAAGAACACCATCTCCGCCACGCGCGTCCAGGAAGGCGTGTCCGTGGTGCAGCAGAACCCGCGCATCTCGCCGGACATTCTCATCGTGGGCATCGATGACAAGGCGCTGGACCGGTTCGGACGCTGGCCGTTCCCCCGCTTCCGGCACGCCGACCTCATCAATTCGTTCTCGCGGATCAAGAACCAGGCCGACCGTGAACGGGCGCTCTTCATCGACGTGTTCTTCTCCGAGCCCTCCGAGGTACCCGAGGATGACGCGCTGCTGCTCTCCGCCATCAAGGCAAACCAGCGCGTGTTCCTGGAGACGGTGCTCCTCCCGGGGGAGAACTCCCCGCAGGAGGAAGAGGAGTTCTTTGCGCGGGAGAACGTCCTTGCCTCCACCAAGGGCACCATCACGAACGTCAAGGGGGATTTCCTCAAGGTGAACACGTTCTACGGCCTGGAGGCGCCGCCCCTGAAGCCGTACGCGGCGGCCACCTACGCCTACGGACACGCAAACTTCCTGGGGGACCAGGACCAGATCTACCGGCGCCAGCCGCTCGTGGCCAAGCTTTCCCAGCAGGTGGACGAGATGCCCCTGGACGAGCTCACCCCCGCCACGCCCGTGGACCACGCCGGCTTCGAGCACCTGACCTGGGTGGACAAGAACAACGAGATCCACGAGATCCCGTATCCGCTGACGCCGGCAGTGATCAGCTCCCTGAAGAGGCAGATGGCGGCGTCCGCCCCCCTGAAGGTGGTGGAAGCCACCGACAACGCGCCGGCCAAGAGCTACTACGTTATCCGCAAGTACAAGGACACGTTCATCCCGTCCATCACGCTCTCCCTGGCGCTGGAGTACATGCACAAGAAGATGTCGGACGTGGAGGTGGACCTCGGCAAGTTCATCACCATCCCCAGCCCCCAGAAGTTCAACGTGGGTACCCAGCAGTGGGAGCCGTACACGCTCGTGGTGACCCCGGCCGTGGTGGACAAGGACGGCAACATCACCAAGCCGGCTGTGACGCGCGTGGTGCCGGAAGTGCGCATTCCCATAGACCCCACGGGCTCCATGCTGATCAACTTCATGGGAGACCCGTCCAGCTCCAACCCGGAAGAGCACCAGACCTACCCCGTGCGTTCCTACGCCGGCTACGCCGCCAACCCGCCGTCACCGGACCCCGCCCGGTGGCCCGCCACCAAGGAGCTGGGCAACGTGATCGTCATGGTGGGGCCGTTTGCCAAGGGAATGGCCGCTGACGAGAAGCCTACGCCGTTCGGCCTGATGTACGGCGTGGAGATGCACGCCAACGCGCTGAACACCATCCTGATGGGAAACTTCCTGACTTACGCATCTCCCGCGGTGAACACGCTGCTGTTGTTCCTCGTGGTGATGCTCGTGTCCCTCATGGTGTCGCGGCTTTCCACCATCTGGTCCCTCGTGGTGACCGTGGGCGCGATCATCGTGTACTTCTTCGCGTTCATGCTCATCTTCGAGTACTTCAACCTCATCCTGACGTTCTCCGCGCCCGCCTTTGGAGCGTTCCTGGCGTTCCTCGCCGTGGTGGCCTACCGCACGGTTTTCGAGGAGCGGGACAAGCGGCGCATCACGAGCATGTTCGGGAAGTTCGTGAGCCAGTCAGTCGTTGACGAGATGATCTCCGCGGGCGTGGATCCGGCCCTGGGTGGAGTGGACAAGGAACTGACGGTGTTCTTCTCCGATATCCGCGGGTTCACCACGCTGTCCGAAAGCCTCTCCCCGCAGGAGCTGGTCAACCACCTGAACCAGTATCTCACGGCCATGACCGACCTGATCCTGGACTACGCCGGCACGCTGGACAAGTACGTGGGGGACGAGATCATGTGCTTCTGGGGAGCGCCGGTCCCCGAGCCCGACCATGCGCTGCTGGCCTGCAAGTGCGCCATCCGGCAGATGGAAGTGCTGGGCCAGATGAACAAGGGCTGGCCGCCGGAGAAGCGGCTGGACATCGGCATCGGCCTGAACACGGGGATCATGACCGTGGGGAACATGGGCTCCGTCGGCCGCATGAACTACACGCTCATGGGCGACAACGTCAACCTGGGCGCCCGACTGGAGGGAACGAACAAGCAGTACATGTCCCACATCATCATCAGCGAGTCCACCTACGCGCAGGTGAAGGACAAGGTGGTGGCCCGGGAACTGGACAACATCCGGGTGAAAGGCAAGAACAAGCCGGTCCTGATCTACGAGCTGGTCGATGTGGTGGACGGCCTGGAGCCCCCCGCCAAGAAGGCGGTCTGACAGGGGCGGGGCGGCCGTAGCGCCGACATGCGGAAGTTCCGTTTCCTGCTGCTGCTGGGAGCAGTGATGCTCGAAGTGGGCTGCGGCCTGCCGGACAGCTTCTACCTGGCGCCGCCCACGCACAATCAGGACGCGTCGCTGGGCTCCAACAGTTTTTCATTTTCCAATCCCGTTCACGACCTTAATCACGACATCAACGTCGTGTTCTCCGGCGATGAGCTGTTCTACAAGTTCTACGGGAACCAGTCGGACATTGAGGCAAACGCCTACGACTCCTCGAATCCGGCCGACCCGTCGACTCAGTTGCTGGCGAAGGGCTTCTGGCCCATCTGCCTGGCAACTGACAGCGTAGGGAGCCGCTCGGACCCTCCCATCCCAGAAGACGGCACGGCCGCCAGCGGCTCTTTGGTGACTGTGACAATC
>DASRZR010000142.1:0-2124 GCA_035686185.1 Spirochaetia bacterium
GGTCTTTGCCCTGATCGGCAGCTACCGCGGCCAGCTCCTCGGCCGTTTCCGGGACCAGCCGCAGGCGCAGATCTTCGTGAGCGCCGGCGGAGGGTTCGGGAACTTCGGTTCCTCGCTGCAGCTCGCCATCGTGGCGCCGGATTTCGCCACGCTGCAGGACCGCAACAACCGTATCGTCCAGAACCTGCAGACCAACCCGTGGGTGGTGGACGTCTCCTCGGGCCTCTCGGACACCACGCTGGAGAACGACTTCATCCCGGACCCGTCCCGGCTCAAGGGGACCGGGATCACCCCCGCGGCCATCGCCACCGCGCTGCAGACCTACGCCTCCGGCGTGCAGGCCTCCAACGTGATGAGCGGGGGCCTGAGCTACCCGATCCAGGTCCAGGCGGACCCCACCACCCTGTCGGGCAGCCAGTCGCTGCTGAACCTCCCCATCTACTCCCCGACGCTGCAGTCCACGCTGCAGATCGGCCAGCTGGGGAGCTTCAGCTTGAACCAGGCGCCCGTCAGCATCGGGCGCTACAACCGACAGTACACCGGCGGTCTCACCATCAACCTCAAGCCGGATGCGCCGCCCGCGCTGGCCATGCAGGAGCAGCTCACTGCGCAGCTCACCGCGGCGGGTCTCATTGGCGGCGGGGTGAGCCTCACGACCAACCAGCGGTTCAACCCCGCCGCGCTGGCCGCGCAGCTGGCCACCTCCGGCCCGTTGATCTTCCTGCTGGCGCTGTTCCTGGCCTACCTGGTGATGGCGGCGCAGTTCAACTCCTGGCGGTATCCCGTCTACCTGCTCCTGCCGGTGCCGCTGGCGCTGGTGGGCGCGCTGGTGCTGGTGTACTTCATGGGAGGCGGCCTGGACATCTTCGGCCTCATGGGGATGCTGATGCTCATCGGGCTATCCGCCAAGAACGCCATCCTGTACCTGGACTTCGTGGTGGAGCGCATCGGCAAGATGCCGTTCAAGGACGCGCTCATAGAGGCAGGCAAGCTGCGCTTCCGCCCCATCGTCATGACGACCATGACGGTGCTCGTCATCAGCTTCCCGCTGATTTTCGGCAGGGGCGAGGGCTCGGAGTACGGGCAGCGGATGGGCATCGTGATGTTCGGAGGGATCATGATGTCCGCCATCCTGACGTTTTTCGTGGTGCCTGCCGCGTTCTACCTGTTCGAGCGCCGCCGGGTGGAGAAGCGCGAGGCCGAGGAAGACCGCGTGGCCGTGGCGGCCCGGGAAGCCTGAGAAGGCGCAACGGTCCAGGACCCACGGTCTCCGATGCACGACTACCACGTCCACACACACTACTGCCGGCACGCCACCGGGGCGCTCGAGGAGTACGCGCGCGCCGCGCTCCGGCACGGCCTGGCCGAAATCTGCTTCACGCCGCACATCCCGTTTCCCGTCTTTCGCCCGGGGGCTTTCGACGGACGCCTGCGCATGGACCCGTCGGAGTTTCCCCGCTACCTCGAGGAGGTGGAAGCAGTCCGTGGCAGGTTCCCCGGCCTCACGATTCTCGCCGGCGTGGAGGCCGACTACGTGGAGGGTACCGAGGAGTATCTCGAGGACTTCCTCTCCCGCTGGCCGCTGGACTTCGTGCTGATGTCCATTCACTTCGTGCGCGGCTGGGAGGAACCCTGGTGGGTGTTCGATCTCCCGACGGACCGCCCGCTGGCTCGTATCTACGACGACTACCTGGATGCCATGGAGTCCGGGATCCGAAGCGGGCTGTTCGACTGCATTGCCCACATGGACCTCATCAAGCAGGCCGGGGCGCCGCTGGTCCCCGGACACGCGGCCCGGGTGGACCAGCTCATCACGCTGTGTCGGGATCGCGGCATGAGCGCCGAGGTCAACGTCTCCGGCATGCGAAAGGCCGTGGGGGAGCCGTACCCCTCGGAGGAGATCGTGACACGCATGGTCGAGCTCGGGCTGCCGCTGGTCCCGGGCGCGGACGCGCACGAGCCCGGACAGGTGGGGCAGGGGCTGCAGGTCCTGGAGGGGCGGGCCCTCGTCCGCTACCGCCGACGCGGCATGATCCGCGCCGGCGCCGGGTTGCCGGCGGCCCCGGGGGCGTGATACGCTCCCTGCCGGCTGGCCGGAACAAGGGCCGGCCGGCCCATCGGAGG
>DASRZR010000143.1:0-3725 GCA_035686185.1 Spirochaetia bacterium
CCCTCGACGACGCCCTGCAGGGACGAGTTGATGACGGGAGATGGCCCCCCGGACTGCGCCACCAGGGCGTTGCGCTTCATTCCAGCCCTCCTTCCCCGTTCGACCTCGATCGGGCTCGGGCCTTCCGGGCGAAGCCCGCCCATTTCAGGCGCATCGAGGTGAACCGCAGGAGATAGAACAGCGCCTTCTGCGGATGGGCCGCCACCTTGCGGAGCCTGACGAGGTTGTCGATACGGGCGGGGCGGCCGGCGATGGGGATGTCCCACGTCCGTCCGTAGAGATTGCGAACGACTCCGTAGGGGTCCGACGGTACATGGAACTTCTCTCCGAGAAACTCAAGGGTGTCCAGCTCCCGAAGGTGGCGGTAGGGAATGGACTCCCGGCCATCGAGGTCCCAGCCCCTTCTGCGCAGCAGCCCGTAGCGGCACTCCCGCGCGACGAAGAAGTCGATCTGTTCTCCCTTGCGCACGAAGCTGTACACCCGGGGCTCTTCGAGCTTTTCCAGGAACTCCAGCCCCCGTGCCTCCAGCTCGGAGAACGCGGCCAGGAACGCCGCTTCGTCCCCGGGGAGCACCAGCACGTCCACGTCGTCATCGTGCGCGATGAAGTTGCGCTCGCGCAGCGCCCCCAGGAGCGTCCCGAAGGCGAGAGACAGGCGCACTCCGCGCGCCGCCAGCACGTCCCGCGCGATCACCATGTTCTGCAGCGCGGCCGCCGGGTTCTTCATGATCTGTTTGGGCATTGGCGCATTCTATCCAGATGCACCCGGCCCGTGAAGGGTCACCGCGATGACGGCTACGGATTCGGCGAACCCGGAGTGAGCGGCTGGCAGAACTTGAAGTCCGTGCCGTTCTGACCGGTGTCCCGACCGTCCGGAGAACGGGCGATTGACCCGTTGACGGTGTTGCTGTCCGCTGGCGCGCCCGCGCTGCCTTCCGTGGCATCCACCTCGGTGGACTCTCCCGAGACCACGGCGCGGTGAAGGACCCCGGCATAGCTCACCGTGTCCACGACCCTTCGGCCGAGGGTATCCCAGAGCAGGACGGCATCCGAGGGCCCGTTCTGGATCCGGTTGGTCAAATCCCAGCCCGCGGGGGTCAGCTTCACGGCTCCCGGTGCCACGCTGACGGCGGGCCCGGCAATCACGACGTAAGTGCCCGCCGAAACGATCCCCGCGGGGGAGAGGTCCACCCGCGCGTACTCCTGCCCCGGCGTGACTCCTCCGTTGAGAAAGATCACGGCAATGCCCCACAAGTCCACGGGTCCCGTAGCGCACAGCTCCACGAACTCGGCGCTGTCCGTGCCCACCTGGTCCGCATCTATCTCGTTCAGGAGCAGCGCAATGCGGCCGGTCACTCGCACGGAATAGCTCACCGTGGAGCCATCTTCCGCGTCCACCTCGTAGTCCACCGGCCGGGTGAAGTCGTTCGCCGTCACCCCGCTTTCCTGGGCAACCGAGCAGACCCGCACCGCGGCGCCCGTGGTAGTGAACTCGGCTACAAGGGAAGACAGGTCGGTCCCGTCCGAAACGCGGACACGGATGATGCGGTGCTCCTCGTCGATGGCCGTCACGGAGCCGGGGGCCCGGAGACAGAACGCGGTGAGTGCCTTCTCCTGGCTGGGCGCTTCCTGGACAGTGACGACATAGGACTGGGTGGACCCGTCTTCTGCCCGCACGACGTAGGTGACCGGCTCCGTGAAGTCGTTGACGGTAACGCCGCTCTCCTGCTCCGTGTCCGCCACCGACACGCCACACCCGGTAGTGGCGAACTGGGCAACGAGGGATGATCGATCTGTTCCCCGCGGAACAACGGCGGAAATTGCGTGGGAAGCCTCGTCCACGGTGGCGACGACTGGCGGCTGGAGGAAACCAAACTGGGTGATCTCCTTCTCTGCGCGGGGACGGGCCGCCGGGGCCACGGTCACCTGGTAGGCCACCGTGGTGCCGTCCTCCGCCTCCACGATGTACGAGACCGGTTGGGAGAAATCGTTGGCGGTGACTCCGCTCTCCTGCTCGACTCCGCCCACGGTGACTCGGTGCCCGCGGATGGCAAACGTGGCAACCAGGCACCGGCAATCCGTGTCCCAGGGCACCGGGACCTGCACGCAGCGGTTCTGCGCGTCCACGGCGCCGGTGGCCGGCGGGGCAACGATGGCAAACGAGCTGAGCGCGGCCTCCGAGGAACCGGCATCAGACGGCAGGGACGGCGGTACGCACGACACCAGGAAAAACGCGGCAGCAGCCAGGGCCAGGGCGATTCGCATGGGCTCACCTCCCGCCGGTTCATACGGGCTCTCCGTGCGTGAGAATTCGCCCCCCCCTCTCCCCCGCCACGCGGAAGCCTTGAAAAAGCGCGTGGTTCGGGATAGAGCAAGGTTGGGGCAATGCACGGGCAGCGCGCCCGCTTGAGCCCTGGCCGGAGGAATCAGCGATGCGGGTCTGCTTCATCAGTGTCCCGTTTGACCTCGGCAGGTACAACTCCGGTCATGGGCTGGGCCCCCGGAAGCTGATGAGCTCCGGACTGGACCGGCTGCTGAGCGAGGCCGGTCACACGGTGGACTCCAAGACCGTGGTCTGCAACGATGCGGACAGCCTCACTGACATCCAGACAACCTTTGCGCTGAACGGCCTCCTGTCCGAGACGGTTGCGTCGGTTGCAGAATCAGGCACGTTTCCCATCGTCCTCGCGGGCAACTGCATCACGACAGCGGGAGCGATCTCCGGCCTCCACCGGGAGTCCCTGGGCATGTTGTGGCTGGACGCGCACGCGGATTTCAACACGCCGGACTCCAGCACCAGCGGCTACCTGGACGGCATGGCCTTGTCCGTGGCCTGCGGCAACTGCTGGAAGAGCCTCGCGGCCAGGGATCCCCGCTATCGTCCCGTTGCCGAAAACAACGTGGCCCTGGTGGGCGCCCGCGACGTGGACCGGGGAGAGGCCGAACTGCTTGCCGGCAGCCGGGTCCGAAGGGTGTCCCGTGATCAGCTTCGCAAGGAAGGTTTCCGGCTGCCCCGGGAGGCCGCTCCGGAGGCGGAGGAGTTGTTCATCCATCTGGATGCGGACGTGCTGGATCTCGACATCGGCCGGGCAAACTCGTTCGCCGTTGCCGGCGGCCTGTCTGAGAACGACGTCGTGAGCCTCCTGGGCTGGGCGGTATCTTCCTACCGGGTTGTCGGAGCAGCCGTCACCGCGTACAGCCCCGTCCACGACGAAACAGGAGCCATCCGCCAGTCCCTTGTTCGGATAGTGCTCTCCCTGGTGAACGCCGTAGGGATCCGGGAGGGCCGACCGGGGCGCTGAGGGGCCGGGCTATTGCTGGCTCAACAGGGCCGCGGCCGTCTTTCCGAGGTCCGCCTCTCCCGCCAGGGAGACGACGGTGGACAGGGCTTGGCCGGCACGTGGGCCGTCCCCCGTACCCCGGTAGGCAAGACCAAGAAGGAAGTAGTACAGGGGCGCCCGCTGCGGGTCGTGGGCCAGCGCCCCGCCTTCTTGTGTCAGGAGAGCCGCCGCGTCCGCGCAGGAACTGGTGTCCTCCAGCAGCCGGGCCCTCAGCAGGATGAAGTCTCCGTACCACGCCTCGCCGGGACTCGGTTTCAGGCCCGCGGTCTGTTTCCAGGCCTCCCGAACGTTTCCGCCCAGGGAGGAAGCGTACCCGAGGTAGTAGTGGATCTCGGGGGTCTCTTCATCCGACGCGCACGCAAGGGCCTGCCGAAGCTGGTCTGC